>NZ_JAXIVS010000023.1 GCF_034259325.1 Hyalangium ruber
CATCCACCAGGACGACGCCCTCGTAGTCGCCCAGCACCGTGCGCGCCGTCGCCCCGGAGCGGCTGGGGTAGATGCGATGGAAGACGGTGTCGGGCGAGGCCACCGTCCACGCGTACCACTTGGTGCCCGGGCCCTTGTCCAGCAGGTACCAGTGCGTCTCGTCCGCGTGGATGAGGGGCGAGGTGAAGACCTCGGCCAGCAGCGCCTCGTAGGACTTCTGCAGGTGCCGGGCGAGCGCCTCGAGCTGGTCCCACAGCGTCTGCGCCTCCACTACCAGGCCCTCGCGCCCGTAGAGCCTCTCCTGACGAGCCAGCGGCAGGTGGAAGCCGTACTTCATGAGGGCCACGTGGACGGCGAAGTCTACCGAGTAGCGGCCGCCCGGAATCAGGCGCGGGGGGGCCGGTGCCGTCACGGGTGCGCAGCCCTGGCCGCAGCGGTACTTCTGCCGCTTCACCCGCCGCAGCAGGAAGCTTCTCTCGACGACAGTGATTTCCTCGCAGTCCTCGCTCTGGCCTTCCCAGGCATGCAGGCCGCCGCCACACAGGCCGCACACCCGGTCTGCCTCCTCCAGCGGCAGCAGCACCTCTTGCACCTTCAGCTCGGGCTGAGCCTTGGGGCCGTGGCCTCGCTGCGGCTTGGCACGCGGAGGCTTCGGCGGCCTGGCCCCCCGCTTCTCGCTGGAGGCGCCGAAGAGCCGCTGCTGCATGAGCGCCAGCTGCTCCTTGAGCTGCGTCAGCTCCAGCTGCAGGTGTGCCTGGGCGTCCTCGCCCTTGAGCCGGGCCACTTCCGCGACGAGCGCCTCGAGGCGCTGGTGCAGCCGGGCATTCTCCGCCTCCAGCAGCGCCGCCACCTGCTTGGCCGTCTCCAAGTCTCGCAGCTGCTCCACTCGCACCATGACTACCTGACAGGTGCTACAAGCCACTGCCTACCGCAAGGACTTTCTCGTCCACCGCCGGAGGCGACAGCTTCCACCGCCCCGCCAGCTCGCAGCCTTCCAGGAAGAGCGACAGCTCGCTCACCGTCAGCTCCACTGCCTGCGCCCCCTCGTCGCACCAGGGCCGGGCGAAGCGTCCCCGGAAGAGTCTCTTGGTGAGCAGCACCAGGCCTGTGCCGTCGAAGTGCAGCACCTTGGCCCGACGCCGGCACCGGCCCACGAAAAGGAACACGTCGCCCTTGAGCAACTGCCTTTCCAACTGCTGCTCAATGAGGGCGCTCAATCCATCGAAGCCCTTGCGCATGTCCACCGGGGCTGCGTACGCGAAGACGCGTACCGAACGCGTGAGCGTCAGCACCCCAGCTTCCCCAACAGCTGCACGGCGGCCTCCTCGCTGAGGCCCTCGACTCGCCAGCCTCCCGGTGACACCAGCGCCACCTGCTGCACTCCGGCCACCTCGGCTCGGGCGGGGCGCTCGCCCACGCGCACCGGCACCAGCGCCGCCCTCTTCTCCGCGGGCTTTGCACGGCGATGTCCCGCGGGACGGCCCTTGCGCCACTCGTAGAGCGTCGGCCCGGACACCCCCAGCTTCTGCGCCGCGTCCGTCACCGTCCCTCCCGCCGCCACGGTGTGCTCGGCGTAGCGCACCGCGAAGACGCGCAGCGCCTCAGGGAACGGCAACGAGCCACTGCGCCGCCCAGCCTTCAGCCGCTGCGCCTCCTGACGGAACTGCTCCAATTCCTTCTCCAACTCCACGGACCACCTCCTGGTGTGTGGCCGCAGGTGGTCTCACAAGAAGGAGAACCCGTCACGACGGGGCACGGCGAGGTCTTACGATACCTTTGAAGTCAAGCACGAGACTGCCCTTGTGCAGGTCATCGCGCTGCAGGAGCGCGCTGCTCCGTAAGCCTCCAGAAAACCCTTGGCCAAGAAAGCGGCTGTGCAGTTATTTCTCCGCCCGAAGCGCCCACTGCAAAGAGGTTCAGGAGACACCCCACCGGTTCTTGTGCGACAGTCCACGCCCTTGCTCGTCGGTCATATCCTCGCCGCCGCCCAGCCGAGCGCAGAGTCCATCCTCTTCTGTGTGGTCGCTGGCGTTGTGCTGATCGCCCTCACCATCGCCTGGGCGGTACGTGTGGCGCTGCGCGCCCCAAGGAAGCCTCTAACCACTGCGGCAACCGACGCCGGAGGAGCAGGCGAAGACGTGTGTGGGGAGAATCCCTCCAGGCAGGCACGCCAGGGCTGTTTTTGGGGGACGGGAGGTCCACCTCTGTCCAGCGTAGCCGCTGCTGCCATGCGTAACAGGGCCTCCATCTCTCCTATACTTATACTTTGATCCCTCCGGAGCACTGGGTTCCGGGTCGCATGAACGCCCCTCCACCGGCCCAGAGTTCCCCCCGTGGGGCACCCGTCAGCGTCCCTTGTCGCCCCCCTCTCCAGCCCACACCTCATTAGGCCTTCCATTAGCCCTATGCGTTCCAACAAGTTCCTACCCTTGAGGACGTCATGGCATCTCATCCCATCTATGCTCTACCCCCCCCAGGTTGAGTATAGTGCAAGGAGCAGGGCATCTTCGGGAGATCCTCATGCGACGTCCTTACCACCTAGTGGCCTTGCTTCTGGCCGCCACCACAGCGTCAGGCGACCCTCCCGAACCCGATGGGCTCTGCGACCCCTCTCTCAAAGTCGACCCACGCAGCGAGTACGGCTACACACAGAGGGGCGACCGGTGCGAAGGTCTTTATATCCAATCTGTCTCAGGGGCCGGCTTGGCCTTGCTGTCGCTGACCACGAGCATCGCGGACTACAGCGATTCCGAGAATGAGTCCCTGTTCATTCAGTGGCCTCGACTCTCGGCTGAGAAGCTAAAGCTCGACGGGGAGCTTCACATCCGGGTGTCCCGGCTTCACAAAGGCCAGTACTACCGGATGGACACCCGGAGCCCCTTTGCTGCGTCCGAGTACAGTTGGAACGCAGAACTGGTCCGAGCCCTAGTACCCCCTCGGGATCTTGGAATTCTCGCGCACAGCCGAAGCCCGCTGATAAGCGAGGAGGATGTCTATGTCCCCACGCTCTTGGCTCATTCAAAGGCGGACATTGTTCCGATAGAGCGATACAGGCTCGGCTTCTTTCCAGGAACAATCTTGGCGGAGGTCCTAGTGACGATCGCGCCCGTCGATGCCGTCGGCAAGATCGGCCCCCCCATCAAAGACATGGCGAAGCTCCCCTTTGCTCCCGTGCCGCCCTCTCTCCCACAGTTCCTGGAGCTTCCCACTGATTGGTTCTCCGAGACAGGGATCTACTGGGTTTGGATCTCCGCGAAGACCCGGGACAATAGCCCGCTCACGACCGACTTTTACCTCGTCCATGCGAAAGCCAAGCAAGCCCCCTCACAGAAAAGGTGAAGCCGCCAATCCTCCCACGGCTACGCCTGGAGCGCTAGGCATCGTACAGGTGCCAGCGCCCAGTCTGCCCGAGGCGCCTGCAGCACTAGATCCGATGCATCTCGTGTCTACTGCAGTGCCGCACGTTGCCGTAGAGGAGTGGGAGCAGAAGTTGAAAGCTGAGGCGCACGCCCTCATCCAACAGGAACTCACCCAGGAACCTGGAGTCAGCAAGCCCCGGACTCTGTCTGAGTTGCAGCTGCTCCTCGATGTGGCAGAACGGATTGCTCCCAATCGCAAGAAGTTCATCTATCATCCCATGGTCCTCCTCGTCGTCGTGGCAGTGCTCGTATTAGTGGGGATGACCTGCATTCGGATACAAACCACCGAGATCGAGCTATCTGCCACAATGTCAGGCTTCGACGCGACCCTTGGCAGGAAGTATCAACTGCTCAGGAACAACATTGAGGCTGCCTCTCTGACCGTGACAGGCGCCAGCAAGCTTCGACTTCCTGACGATGCAGGCCGTCCTTTGTCCCTCAAGCCTCAGGGAGAGTCAGGCTTGACGCTGATGGTGAACCCTGAACCTGAGGCCACCATGCCATCGACGACCATCAAGTTGCGCCCCTTCTTCCTACCTGCTAATGCGCGATTTGGACTCAGCGTCGCCTCCGCTCGCGACTTAGCCATCGACATCAAGCATCCCGAGGTGCTGCTGCAAGCGGACTTTGTCGGCCCAGTTCGCTTGGATGCGCTTGGCTTCGACTCCCGCTCTGTTCTTCTGAACGCTGCTGCAGGCCTCTCAGCCTGGAGCGGAGACGATTCACGCATTGACATCCAGGCTGCCCAGACACTGGACTGCATCATGTGTCTCCCCGTTCCGATCTCTCATCTCGCGTTCGACTCGACCGACGAGGGCTTTGATGGGAAAGAACGGATCGTGACGCCGTTCTCGCGGATCATCTCAGGAACGTTGGTGCTCAGAGACCTGGGGAACAAGGAGGTTCCTTTGCGCTTGGGGACGCCCGTCGTCTTGGGAATCCAGGACGGGGAACTGGGCCCTGCCTCCATCGATAGCGAGGGCAGGATCTCGATCGTCTTTCACGGCAACATTGATCGCCTGAAGATCGGTTCGGGCAACAATACTAAGAATCTCATGCCTAGCTATCTTGAGTGGGTCGCCGCCAATCAGAAGCTGGCGCTGATCTGGGGAGCCCTGGCATTCATCGTCGCGCTGACCATCTCTGTGTGGAACTGGTTCCGAGGGTAGTCATGAGAGCGGCTTCATTCACTGCCTTCGCGCTCGCGCTCCTTCTCGGAGGCCCCAAGGTGGCTCATGCACAGCCGAGCCCCTCGAACGCTACCCAGATCAGGACTCAAGATGAGTCCATGCGCATGGTCGTCATGATCAACGGCGCATCGAGGGGGAAGGTGCAGTTCGGCGCAGGGCTGATCATCGGAAACGTGGGCAAGGTGGTCTACGTCCTGACGGCCAATCATGTCCTTCGCAACGACCGCGGGAAGATGTTCGATAAGCTCAAGGTCCGGCTCTGGGCGCCCTGGAGCAAGCCTCAGTGGGTGGAGGCCGGGAGTCTCAAACCTCTCGCCTATGATAAGGAACTCGATCTCAGCGTCGCGGTGTTCGAACTCCCTGAGTCTCTTGGAAACTATCTGAGCCAGGTTTCTCTTCGCTGCCTGACGGACTCCGGGAATTTTTCCGAGAGGATGCCCGTCTCTTTTATTGGGCAAGGGGGCGGAATTCCCTGGTTCAGCTCCACGAGCGGCAACGCGCTTGTCAGGCCATCCTCCTCAGGCGAGAGGATCTTGTTCGAATCCAGCAATGTCGAGCCCGGCGCCTCAGGAGGAGGGCTGTTCACCCCGCAGTGGGAACTGATGGGTTTGGTTCAGGCGGTTTCTCCCAAGGAGGGCCAGGCTTTCCCTATCGACAAGGCGCTCGAGTGGGCAGCGGCACGTGGGTACCCTGTCTCCCTGAGGCGGCATGTTGCCATCTATGACTTCTCAGCGGACCCAGCATTTATCCCTGCTGATAGCACCACCACGCTCTCCTGGAAGGCCTCGTACGGAACAGCCTGCAGAATCGAGCCCAGAGTCGGAGTGGTCCCTGCCGTTGGCTCTGTGAAGATCGACTGGCTCACGGAGACCACCCGCTTCAGCCTTGTCTGCTCGTCCCCAAACGACCCTTTGCACATCGTTAAGGAGGTTCTGGTCGCGTTGCCCAGATCCCCACGCATCATCTCGTTCGTGTCTCAGAATGAGTTCGAGGCATACGATGATTCTCCCTCCAGTGTCAAAGCGAAGCGGAAGGCTGACGGAAATGTCACCTTGACGTGGGAGACAGAGGACGCCAGGAGATGCACTCTTGACGGGGAAGATGTACCCACACAGGGCCTGCGAATCGTCAAGCCTGTCACCGCTCGGAGCTACACCCTGGTCTGTTACAATGAGGGACTAGTAGACATGCGCGCGACGGTAGCGGAAGCAATCAATCCCCCTGTGGCCATTCAGTATTTTGGCGCCAAACCTGTGGAGGATAACGGCAGTAAGTTCTTGAACCTTTACTGGAACGTGGTCAACGGCACGGAATGCCGTCTGGTCGGAGGGGACCTCAATCGTGATGTCAGACCGAGAGACACGCTGAATGTCGCTCCTCCCAGGAGTTCCACGATCTATTACTTGAGATGTCAAGGTATTGGCGGTCCCGTCAGCCAATACATAACAGTGGATGCTCAATAACCCTCAACCACCGCACCACTTGCAACTCTTGCTCACGGCTGGTGTGCAGCCGAGCGTGAATCAAAGGGAGAGGCGGCAGATGTACTCTCCATTCAGCTCGCTCTGAGCAAGTACTACTGCCATAACCGTATGGTTTCCCTCGGAGAACGGCGTGCCAGCAGAGCCTCTGAGACGGGGCTTTCCCAAAGGGAAGCAGAAGTTTATGACACAGTAGTACTAGCGCGAACGTCCCGCCCAGCAACCCGGCCCCATCCAACCATCATCGGAGTGAGCAGTACCGCGCACAAACTCGCATTGGAGCGCGAGGATGAGCGACTGCAGATCGTCGTAACAGGGTGCTGAGATGACAGCGACACGAGACTGTCTCGGGATCAGGGTCTTCGCGCCTGCGCTCTTAGGAAACGACGGCCGTGCGCTCGCTATCGTCCATGGAATGGAACGGGCGTTCCCCGGCTTGCACCTGGGATGGAAGGTGTCCGAGGAGGGACGTCCCGTCGCGCTGCCTCGACGCGACGCATGGATCTCGGAAGTGACACCCGACGGAGGATTCCGCCTCGTATGCAACGGTGACGAGAGCTACCCCGTAACGATTAGCGCGTGGGAAAGACGCGCGGGGCCCGAGCCGCATGCGCAGCCCCTGCTTCAAGTCAGCGCGGAGCTACCGCTGGACGCGGCGACCATCGCAGTGGCGGTGGATATGCTGGAGGAAGTGGCGGAGGGTGCCCGAGCGCTGTGGGGCCATGCAACGCCAGACCGTGCGGTGGGGGAGATCGCGCAGCAGTCGATCCGTCCATTACAGGGCCCGCCCCGCCCGCCACGAGGGCTGCCAGTGCTCGCGCTCTCAGAGCGACTCCGTGCGCCCGAGATTCCGCATTGCCTTGGGTGGCTGAACTACTGGTCCGCCGCCACCGCACGGTGGCTGAACTTTCCAGATCCTGCGCGCGACGCGGAGTTGCTCTCACGTTCTCGGCGCACCGCCACGGGAGGGTGGCTCGTCCGACTCACGGACGAGCCCCTCGACCTCGACACCCCTGTCCACCTGGACGCCCTCCTGCGCGCATACGAACGCTTTCCAGAGATTGGCGGCCGAGGCACAGGAGCCTCCGGCGTATGACCGAACTCGAATCCTTCCGTCTGGGCGTGGCCGTCCTACGGCCGCTCGGGCACTTCGCAGCCGTCAGGCCCGCAGATGCCGGCGTCCGACTGGCCGGCGACGGAGACGAGCTTCTGCGGGTTCTTCTCACGCCACGCGGTCTCGAGCGCCTCCAGCAGCACCTCGACCGGCTGCGCGCCTGACACGCCGTACTTGCGGTCGATGACGACGAACGGCACCCCACCCGACCCCAACGAGCGGGCTTCGCGCCCGTCAGCGATCACCTTGCCGGCATAGCGCCTCGAGGTCATCGCCTCGCGCGCCGCCGTGGCGTCCAGGCCCAGCTGCGTCGCGAGCGGTGCGAGCGAGTCCACGTCGAAGATGGAGCGCGCCTCGGCGAAGTAGGTCTTGTAGAGCAGGCGCCACACCTCCTTGCCCTTACCGAGCTCCGTGGCCCAGGCGGCGAACTCATGGGCCAGCGAGGTGTTGCCGACGCGATTCTTCAGGACATTGTAAGGCGTCAGGCCGTCGGCCTGGGCCATCTGCTCGATGCGCCGGGTCATATCGACGACCTGCGTGTCCGACAGCCCCAGCTTGCTCTTCAACATGTCTCGCACCCGCTCCGTGACGCCGACGCGGGCGCTCTCGTCGAGCTGGAACGAGCGGTGGACGAGCTCCACCTCCCCCTCGTGGCCGAAGCGGGCGAGTGCCTGCTCCAAGCGGTGATACCCCAGCCCGCACCAGGGGCAGACGATGTCAGTCCAGATTTCGACGCGCATGGACAATCTCCTCAAGGAGCCCGGGCTGCTGGGGCGTCCGCGAGGGTGAAGCCTACCGTGTTGCCGCCCGCCGTGCTCGTCGCGAAGACGGTTCCGCCGTGCATCTTGGCAACCGCTCTCACGATCGACAGGCCCAGGCCGTGGTTGTCGCGGCTGTTCCGGCGCGCGCCGTCGACCCGGTAGAACCGATCGAACAGCCGCTCCAGGTGCTGCTCCGGAATCGGAGTTCCCGGGTTCGTGACGGCGATGCGCACCTTGGACTCCTGCTGTGCGATGGCCACGACGATCTCGGCGCCACGCTCGGAGTGCTCGATGGCGTTGAGGAGCAGGTTGCTGGCGGCCCGCCTGAACAGGGAGCGCTCGAACGGCGCGTGGGCATCACCCTCCACCCGCACCGAGACGCCCGCCTCATCGAGGAGCACCTCGAGGAACTCGACGGTCTTCGAGACCTCCTCCGCGGCAGACGTTTGGACCCGATGGAGCGCGGTCTCTCCCTGATCCGCGCGAGCGAGAAAGAGCATGTCGTTGACGATCGCCCGCAGGCGGTCGAGCTCCTCGAGGTTCGACTGGAGGGTCTCCTCGAGCTGCGGCGCGGTCCGCTCCTTCGCCAACGCGACCTGCGTCTGGCCGATGAGGTTCGCCAGCGGCGTGCGGAGCTCGTGCGCCACGTCGGCATTGAACCCCTCGAGCTGGGCGTATGCCCGCTGCACCCGGTCGAGCGCACCGTTGAACGAAGAGACCAGGTCGGCGAGTTCAGGCGGCAGGGGCGAGAGCCGCAGCCGCTGAGACAGGTCGCGCGGGCTGAGGGACTGGGCCTCCTGGGACAGGCTGCTCAGCGGCGCGAGCCCGACCTTGGCGATGCGGTGGCCGAGGAGCGCCACGAGCGCGACCCCGGCGAGGGAGAGCGCGACGAGCGCCCCAGCGAAGGCGTTCAGCGTGTCGAGGAAGCGCGTCGAATCGACCGCCGTGACGACCTGGACCGCGGGACGTTCCCCATTCGAAGCAAAGGACCGCGAGGACGCCTTCATCGAGCGGCCCTCCAGGTCGATGACAAAGGGCCCGCCGGTGTGGGTGCTCAACCGCTCGCGGAGCATCGTCGGCGCATCGCCGTACTCGAAGCGCGGGTTGGGGCTCATGACCCAGAACCGCACGCTGCCGTCGAGCGGCGTGAGCGCATCGAGCTTCGAGCGCAGCGACTGCCACTTCTCGGCGCTGTCGTTCCGGGCGACCATCATGCCCACGTACTCGAGGCGGGTGTTCACCTCGCTGAGCTGGTGGCGATCGAGCTCCCGCTGAAGCACGTGCCGCAGGGCAAAGCCCACCAGCGAGAAGACCCCCAGTGCGGCCACCGCGAACATCACGGCCAGCCGGGTGGCGATCGCGGCCTTCATGGCGCCTCCTTGTCGCCGCGCACCTCGAGCACGTATCCCATGCCGCGGATGGTGTGGAGGAGCTTGCGCTCATGGGGCCCGTCGATCTTCGCCCTCAGGCGCTTGATGGCGACCTCGACGACGTTCGTGTTGCTGTCGAAGTTCATGTCCCAGACCTGCTCGGCGATGACGGTCTTCGACAGGATCTGCCCTTCGCGCCGGGCGAGCAAGGCGAGCAGGGCAAACTCCTTCGCGGTCAGCTCGAGCCGGCTCCCAGCGCGGTACGCCTTCCGGCTGAGCAGGTCGATCTCCAGGTCCCCCACCCTGAGCTGGGTCGACTCCTGCGCGCGGCCGCGCCGGGTCACCGCCTGCAAGCGCGCGACGAGCTCGAGGAAGGAGAACGGCTTGACGAGGTAATCGTCCGCGCCCTCTCGGAGCCCATGGACCCGGTCATCGACCCGGTCGCGCGCGGTGAGCATGAGCACTGGCGTCTGCTTGTGCGTGCGAATAGCCCGGAGCACGGCGAAGCCGTCCATCTCCGGGAGCATCACGTCGAGGACGATCACGTCATAGTCGTGCTGCAGGGTCAGGGCGTGCCCCTCTGGCCCTGTCCGCGCCACGTCCACCGTGTACCCCTGCTCATGGAGGCCCCGGTGCAGATACTCGGCCGTCTTCGCCTCGTCCTCGACGATGAGGATCTTCATGCCGCCTCGGGGTTGGGAGGCATGAGCCCCATGGTCTGGTAGAGACTCACCAGGCGGAGCGACACGTCGGCGGTCGCCTGCACCGCCTGCAATTCGAGCGTGTAGAGGGTGCGCTCGGCGTCGAGGACTTCCAGCAAGGAGAGGGTCCCTTCGGTGTACTGCCGCCGCGCGAGCCCTACCGCCCGCCGCGCCGACTCGGTGGCGTCGGCGAGCTCACTCCGACGGAGCTCTCCCTGGGTGTAGAGGATGAGCGCCGTCTGGACCTCTTGGAGTCCGACGCGTGCGGTCAACTCGTAGCTCAGATAGGCCTGCTCCTGTCTCGCATCCGCAGCGTCGATCATGGCGCGAATGCGCCCAAAGTCGAGCAGAGGCGCGAGCAGATTGGCGCCGAGCGACCAGAGCAGCGAGGGAGCAGACAGGACAGCGGCCCCATCGCTGCCACTCTGGAGTCCGAGCATGCTGCCCAGGGAAATCCGGGGATAGCGAAGGGCCTCGGCCGCCTCCCGCCGAGCGATGGATGCGAGCAACCGGGCTTCGGCCGCCCGGACATCGGGCCGCAGGCCGACGACCTCCGTGGGAGTGAGGAGCACGCCGAGCGCGCTCGCGCTCGGGAGGGCCCCCGTCTCGGAGAGCACGCCGCCAAGCTCCTCGGGAGTCGTGGCGAGGAGCAGGACGATGCGGTGGCGCGAGGACTCGGCGAACTCCGCGAGCTGAGCGACCCGAGCCCGGGTCTCACCCCGGGCGGTGAGGGCGCGCTCGACGTCGAGGCGGCTGGCAATCCCCTGCTCGAACCGCGCTCGCGCGATCCGAAGCGTCTCCTCGGCGCCCTTCGCGTTGGCCTCCGCGAGGGTGTGCTGGGTGCGGTAGAGGCGGAACTCCAGGTAGGCCCTTGCCACCTCCGCGACCAGCGTGAGCCGCACGCCATCGCGATCGGCCACGGTCGCCGCCCACACCGCGTCCGCGGCGCGGGTCTCCGCACGCAGCCGCCCGAAGACGTCGGCCTCCCAACTCGCCTCGACGCCCAGCGTGGCGGCGGTGCGCTCCAGAACAGCACCTCCAACTCCCACGGTTCGACCGGTGCTGATGCCGGCGCTGCCGTTGAGCTGCGGGAAGAGCTCCGCCCCAGCTCCCTGACGCAGCGCGCGTGCCTCGCGGATTCGCGCATCCGCGAGGCGAAGATCCAGGTTCCGGCGCTCGGCCACGACGATCAGCTCATCGAGGACCGGATCACCGAACGAGCGCCACCACGCCGCGTCAATCGAAGCGCTTCGAGCCGTGGCGGGAGCGCTGACCCAATCCGCCTGGAGCTCGGCGGCACGCAAGCTCGGCGCGGTGGAGCCCGCGCAGCTGGTGACCGCGAGGAGCACGGCCATGAGTCGCAGGGACCGGCGCATCACGTCGCCTCCAGTTCCGACGACGTGGAGGGCTTCACGACGGACGGGCCGCGCAGGCGCCCGAAGAGGCGATCGAGCGCCAGGTACACGACAGGCGTCGAGTACAGCGTCAGGAGCTGGCTGACGAGCAAGCCTCCCACGATCGAGATGCCCAGGGGCTGCCGCAGCTCGGACCCAGTGCCGAAGCCCAGCATGAGCGGGATGCCTCCCAGGAGCGCGGCGAGCGTCGTCATCATGATCGGCCGGAAACGGACGAGACAGGCTTCATGCACCGCCTCTCGCGGCGCCAGCCCTCGCGTCCGCTGTGCGTCGAGCGCGAAGTCGACCATGAGGATGCCGTTCTTCTTCACGATTCCGATGAGGAGGACGATGCCGATCAGCGCCATCACCGAGAAGTCATGGCCCATCGCCCACAGGAGCAGGATCGCCCCAAGCCCCGCCGAAGGGAGGGTCGAGAGGATGGTCAGCGGGTGTACGAAGCTTTCGTAGAGCACCCCGAGGATGATGTAGACCGCGAGGAGCGCGGCGAGGATCAGGAACGGCTGACTGGCCAAGGACTCCTGGAAGCCGCGCGCGGTCCCTTGAAAGGATTGCGCGATCGCGGCCGGCATTCCGATCTCGGCCTCGGCCCGCTCGATGGCCGTGACCGCATCTCCCAGCGCAGCCCCGGGTGCCAGGTTGAAGGAGATGTTCACGGCCGGGAACATGCCGTTGTGGCTGATGGACAGCGGCCCCGTCGTCAGGGGCTCCAGCGTCGCGAACGCGGAGAGCGGCACCACCTCCCCCGTCCGGGGTGACCGTAGGTGAAGATAGGTGAGGCTCTGCGAGGTACCCCGCTGCTGCTTGTCGAGCTCGAGAATCACCCGGTACTGGTTGACCTCCGTCTGGTACTCGTTGATCTGCCGCTGCCCAAAGGCATCGTAGAGCGCCTGATCGATGTCGCGGGCCGTGATGCCGAAACGCGCGGCGGCGACCCGGTCGATCGTGAGGCGCGTGACGCTGGCGCCGAGCTGCAGGTCGTTCGAGACGTCGCGGAGCTGCGGGACCTGGGCGAGCTTCGTCGTGAGCTTCTCCGCCCACTCGGACAGCAGGGCGCCATCGCTGCTCTTCAGCGCGTACGTGTACTGCGCGCGCGAAGGGCCACCTCCCAGGTTGATATCCTGCGCCGGGCGCAGGTAGAGCATGATGCCGGGCACCTGGGCGAGCTTCGGCCGCAGCCGGTCGATGAACTCGGTGACCGAGACGTCCCGGTCCGAGCGATCCTTGAGCACGACCCAGAAGCGACCGCTGGAGGTGCTCTGGCTGCCGCCCGTCGCGCCGACGGCTTGCGCGAACTCCTGCACCGCCGGATCCTCCGCGATGATTTCGGCGAGCGCGGCGTGCTTGGCGATCATGTCCGCGTACGAGATGTCCTGCGCCGCCTGGGTCGTTCCCAGAACGAAGGCCGTGTCCTGAACCGGGAAGAACCCCTTGGGGACATACACGTAGCTCGCCACGGCAGCCGCCAACGCAAGTCCGAAGCCCAGCAAGGTGAGCTTCTGGTTGTCCAGCGCCCACCGCAGCGTCCGGTCGTACGCGTCGACGAGACGCTGCGCGATCCCGCGGTGCGACTCGCCGGAACCGTGCGCCAGGGGCTTCATGAACCGCGACGCGAGCATCGGAGCGAGCGTGAGCGATGAGACCACCGAGAGGAGGATCGCCGCGGTCATCGTCATCGCGAACTCGTTGAACAGGCGCCCGACGACTCCGCCCATGAACAACAGCGGGATGAACGCCGCGATGAGCGAGAAGCTGATCGAGATGACCGTGAAGCCAATCTCCGCGGAGCCAGCCAGGGCTGCCTCCCGCTGGTCCATTCCGGCCTCGAGGTGACGGTGGATGTTCTCCACCACGACGATCGCGTCGTCCACGACGAAGCCCACGGCGACGACGAGCGCCACCAAGGTGAGGTTGTTCAAGCTGAACCCCAGCGCGTACATCGCCGCGAAGGTCGCGACCAGCGCCACCAGGAGCACCGCGCCGACGATGAGCGTGGCCGACACCTGCCGCAGGAAGAGACCGATGATCACGACGACGAGAACGATCGTGATGATGAGGGTGAGCTGGACCTCGTGCTGCGACGATCGAATCGTCCGCGTGCGGTCATTGAGGATGTCGACCTCGACGCTGGCGGGGAGCTGCTCCCGAAGCCGAGGCAGGGCCTCGAGGATCCGATCGGCGGTCTCGACGATGTTCGCACCGGGCTGGCGGCGGATGATGAAGTTGAGCCCGGGCTTGCCGTTCTGCCAGGCCTGGACGTAGTCGTTCTCCGCGCCCGCGCTCACGCGCGCGACGTCACGCAGGTAGACCGGCGCGCCTTCGCGGTAGGCGACGACGAGGTCGTCATAGTCCTCGGGGCGGAAGATCTGGTCGTTGGTCGAGAGCGTCGAGACACGGGTCTCCCCAAAGAGGGCGCCCTTCGCCTGGTTGACGCTCGCCGCCTGCACCGCCGCCCGGATGTCCGCGAGCGTCAGTCCCTGCGAGGCCAGCCGTTCGGGTGACACCTGGATGCGCAGGGCGGGACGCTGCTGGCCGGTCATGTTGATCTCGGCGACACCGGAGATCTGGCTGAGCTGCCGCGCGAGCTGCGTCTCCGCGATGTCGCTGAGCTCGGTGAGCGGCATCAGCTCCGACTGGACGCGAAGGACGAAGATGGGGCTGTCGTTCGGGTTGACCTTGCGCCAGGTGGGCAGGCTCGGCATCTCCGACGGGAGCCGACCCGAGGCAGCGTTGATGGCGGCCTGTACCTCCTGGGCCGCCGTGTCGATGCTCTTCTCCAGGTCGAACTGCAGGGTAATCGAGGTCGTGCCGAGGGAGCTGGTCGACGTCATCTCCGTGATGCCGGGGATGGCGCTGAGCTGGACCTCCAGGGGTGTCGCCACGGCGGAGGCCATGGTCTCGGCGCTCGCGCCCGGCAGGCTCGCGCCGATCTGGATCGTCGGGAACTCCGCCTCGGGGAGCGGTGCGATGGGGAGGCGTGGGTAGGCGAAGAAACCCAGGAGGAGAACGCCCACCGTGAGCAGGGTCGTGGCGACCGGACGGTTCACGAACCAGCTGGAGAGACCGCGCTGGGAGTGAATCACGGGGCCGCTCCTTGCGCGGCCGCCCCACCAGCCGGGGTGAGCTTCACCACGCTCCCCGCTTTGAGGCGGGAGTGCCCATCGCTGACCACCGTGTTGCCGGGAGTCACGCCCGACGTCACGACCGCGAGCTCATCGTCCGCATAGCCGAGGGTGACGGGGACGACCGTGGCCTTGGCATCATCGACCCGGAACACGAACGGCCCCTGCAGTCCTCGCTGGACCGCACGTGCCGAGACGACGGTGGCGCCCTGGCTCTCTCCAATCCGGAGCTCGACGGTGACGAACTGGCCTGGCCAGAGCTTGCCTTCGGTATTCGGAAACTCCGCCCTCAGGGGAATGGTGCCGGTCGTAGGGTCGATCTGGTTGTCGATCATCGTCAGGCGCCCCTCGGCCACAGGCTCTCCACCTGCGCGACTGAACGCGATGACAGGTGCGCCAGCCGGCTCACGGAGCAGGGACTGCAAGCGCGGCAGATCGTCCTGAGGCAGAGAGAAGATCACCGAGATGGGATCGATCTGGGTGACCGTGACCAGCCCCTGGGTGTCGGACGCGCGCACGAGGTTGCCAGCGTCCACGCGACGCAGGCCCACCCTGCCCGTCACCGGAGAGGTGATGCGCGTGAACGACAGGCGAACCTGGGCTGCGGCGAGGGTGGCCTCGTTGGCGCGGAGGGTAGCCTCGAGCTGCTCGACCTGGGCTTTCTGTTGATCGACCGTCTGGCGTGCGATCGCCTCGTCACGGACGAGGTTGCCATACCGCTCGAGATCGATTCGCGCCGCCTGGAGCTGCGCTTCGTTGCGGGCCTTCTCCGCGCGTGCCTGCTCGACCTCGGCCACGATGGCCCGGTCATCGATGCGGGCCAGCAGGTCACCCTTGTTGACGTGCTGGCCCTCCTTGAAGGCGACCTCGGTGAGGAGGCCGTCTACCTGGGCGCGGATGACAACGCTGTGAAGCGACTGAACGGTGCCGATACCGCGGAGGAGGTGCGGGATGTCCCTGCGGGCGACCTGCTCGACGACCACGGGGACCGGCGATGGCCCCGCCGCGGCGGGTGGCTTCGTGGAACGGGAGAGCCACCACCCGCCTGCGCCGATGGCCAGGACTGCTACGGCGAGAAAAGGGAGCTTCCTGGCCCATACGCCACGGGACGGTTCTTCATTGGGAGCCATGCCCCAGTAGTCCTAGTGAACCGAGCGGGCACGAAGCTGACGCGAAGATGACAAGAATGTCAGCTACGTGCGGGACCGCCTGCGCACCCGGATTTACTGGCGGACGACGCGCTTGAGCCTGAAGGGCGAGGGGGCCTCGCTCATCGTGTAATAGCTCGTGCCGGTGGAGTCGTACTCAATGGCTTCGCCCTGGCCTTCCACGGTGTCCGTCAGGGATACGGGAGTGGCGGCGAAGGCGGTCTCGAAAGCCGCGCCCGAGGCAGCGCGGAACTCATACACCTTGCGGTAGGTGCGCAGCAGGAAGCGGTTGGCACACGGGTGGATGTTGCCCGAGGTGGCCGCGCCGTAGTTGGTGTCCGTGGTGGTGGGCAGTTGCAGGTTGGACACGAAGACGAGCGTGGACAGGGTGCCCGGCGTCGGCAGCGGCTGCGGGAACTTGTAGACCTTGCTCGCGCCCGAGTAGGACTTGGTGATGATGTAGATGTCGCCCGTGTTGGGGTGGACCATGATGGTCTCCGCGTCCTTGGGCGTGTCCGGGTACTGGAACGGGAAGGCCTCGGCCGTGAGGTTGCCGCTCGTCTGGCCCGCGCCGATGTTGGGCTCTGGGATGCGATAGACGGCGAAGGTGGACGGCGGCGTGGGGAAGTTGGCGCTCGAGCGGCCGATGTCCCCCATGTAGATGCACTGGCCCGAGGGACACGGCCCGGTGGCGACGTCCTCCCAGTCCGCGGGCGTCACATTGGACACGTTGAAGGTGCCCAGGGTGCTCGCATCGGTGGTGCTGATGGCGACGATGGCGGTGGTGTCCTCGTTGTGTACGTAGAGGGCGCCGGGGGTGAGGCGGCTGGTCGCGAGGCCCGAGGGCTCTACGATGGCCGTGGACGTCACGGTGCCCTGGGTGGTGTACGTGGTGGCGAACGTGTCGCCCACGGAGCAGGAGGAGGACGCGTTCGCCGCTCGGAGCGCGACGACCTGGGCGATGTTCGTGTTCGGGTAGGGTGAGCTGCCGTTGAATGCGGCCTGGGCACCCGCGGCGCCCAGTTCCTTGTAGGCCACATCGAAGAGCAGGCCGGTATTCTGGGACACGAGGCAGGTGTCGAGCGGCTCGGTGAAGCCTGTGGGCGGGACGATGGGGCTCACCGGGCAGGCCGTGCCGGCCCAGACCTGCGAGCCGAACCACACCGCGACGCCGTTGGCCGTGCTCGTGGTGAGGGCGGGCGTGTCGAAGCTGGCGACATTGCCGTTCTTCTGGCCGCTGTGCGTGTCGATGGGGTTGGTCGGGTCCGCGCCGGAGAAGGCCGAGATGCTGCCGGCCAGGTTGCTGGCGAAATCGAGCGTGAACGTGTAGCTGCCAGGCTCGGACGCGGTCGCGACCTTGTAGAAGACCCACGCCTTGATCTGCGAGGCGCTCTGGTCCGAGCGCAGCAGCGTCCAGCCCGTGGGCGGTGTCGCCACCGCGGTCGCGTTGTTACGGTTGATGATGCGCGCCAGGAGCACGTCTCCCGCCGTCGTGCCGGCGGGCTGCGTGATGGCCAGCGAGGCGTTGCCACTCACCGCCGCCGTCGCCGTGGAGCTGCTCCGGTACGTCACCGTGGACAGGGCTTGTTGCGTGGCGCGGACCTCGACGGGGCTCCCGTCCTGCTCCAGGGAGCCACACCCCACGAGCGCGAACAGCGATACCGCACACACCATTCGAGAGAGCTTCTGATGGAAGAGCTTCAAGGTGACTCCAGGCTGGGGGAATGCGAAACGGGTCTCTCCATACTCCGCCCGCTCGCCCTACCCTACCGTGGATGAAGCTCCGTGCCGCCGCCCGCGTCAGTCGCGGCACTCAAAAGCCGCGGCCCGGGTGAACGGGCCGCGGCCAACCGCTTCGAGTTACTCGCGGACCTTGAAGCTCCGCTCCTGGATCTGCCGGCCGAACGCCCCACCCCGGCTCTCCACCAGCGGCTGGAGGTGGCGCCCTGCCTTGAGCTTCTCGAGCGTGGCCGGGTTGATCTCCTCGGTCGCGGGGCCCGAGGTGATGCGGTACAGGCGCACGTTCAGCCGCTCCAGGTTGCTCCGCAGGTTGCGCTGCGGAACGGTCACCACGATCGTGGCCTCCTTCTGCACATGGAAGGCGTGACCCCGAAGGTCATCCTCCGGCCCTCCGAAGCTGTGGGCCTCGAAGAGCTCCGGCAGCGCCTCCACCGCCAGGGTCTGGGTGCCGTCGCTCACCTCGTACACCAGGTCACCCTTCGGCTCCTCGGAGAGCTTCGCCTCTCCCGGCAGCTCGGTGGCGCTCACCACCTCGGACTCGCCATCGGCCGTCACCCGCAGCACCACCCGCAGGTGTGAGCCGCTGGCCGGTGCCTGCCGGACCGGGTCCTGCTGCGTCCCACCGCGCGCCAGCGACGCCTGCACCTGTCGTCGGGGAGGCAGCTCGCCCGCGACCTGCCCCGGGCTCTTGAGGGCCTCCTCCATCGTCCGCACCTTCCCGCCCACCAACATCGGCTGGGCCTGGAGCTTCACCGTGCCGGGCTGGAGGTTCGCCCCGGGCATGGTGCCCGCGCGAGCCTCGCTCCGGGGGGAGGGCTGCGGCTGCCCCTGCGTGTGAACACCCTGGCCCCGGGGCATCTCCGGGGTGTGGGCGAAGGCCACCGGCGCGCTCAGCATCGCCAGCACCACGGGAAGCCCTGCTTTCTTGAACAACGACCTGCGGATCTCGAGAGACATGGATTCAAACCTTTCAAAGTTCATGGAAGCTTCAGTGCGTGTCGTGCGGTGGCGGCTCACGGCAGGGTGTCCGACCACGGCTTCGAGTCGTGCAGCGGGCTGTAGATCCAGTGGTAGTAGCCGCGGTCCAGGACGAAGCCGCTCGACGAGCGCCGAACCATGCCGAACCACTCCGCGTTGCGGATGAAGATGTCCGCCTTGCCAGCGCCCCCCTCGTAGTTGACGGCCTGGATCTGGTCGGCTGTCCCAAGGCCCCAATCCGAGGCGGCGCCGTTGATAAAGTCCGACGACCAGCTGCCGCTCAGCGCGGTGGACGACGACATCAGCGTGCCCAGGTACTTCGGGGTCCAGTCGGTGACGTTGAGGACGAAGAGGTCCGCCTTGCCGTCCTTGTTCGCATCCGCGACGGTGAACTTGTCGCCCGTCTTCATCGTCCAGCCCGGGATGTTGGTGGCCCAGTCCGTGCCCGCGTCGTCGTCGTAGCGCTTCACGTAGTTCAGGGCCGTGCCCGTGGACTTCGTCAGCTCCAGGTAGGCCACCCCCCAGTCCGCGCCGTTGAAGACGTAGAGGTCGTCCTTGTTGTCGCCGTCGATGTCGCCCACGAAGTGCTGGTCGTTGGCGCCCATGTTCCAGCCCGAGGCGAGCGTCGTCGTGTAGAGCTTGATGTCCGACAGGGTCGTGCCCGTGGTGCGGATCATCCCCAGGTACTTGTAGCTCCAGTCCACGCCGTTGAAGACGTAGAGGTCCGACTTGTTGTCGCCGTCGAAGTCGGCCACGTAGAACTTGTCATGGGGGCCCATGCTCCAGCCCGGGATGCTGGTGTCGTAGCGCTCCACCGTGGAGAGCGCGGTGCCGCTCGACTTGAGCATGCCCATGTACCGGATGCTCCAGCTGGTACCCGTGAACAGGTAGAGGTCATCCTTGGCGTCACCGTCGAAGTCGGCCACGAAGAGCTGATCCGCCGCGCCGATGGAGCCGTAGCCCGGCAGGGTGCCGGCGTAGTGGATGACGGTCTCCAGGCCCGTGCCGTTCGAGCGCAGCAGGCCCAGGTAGCGGGTGCCCCAGCTCGTGGTGTTGAGCACGTAGACGTCGTCCCGGCCGTCACCGTTGAAGTCCGCCACGAAGAGCTTGTCGCCGGCCGCCAGCGTCCAGAAGTAGGTGCTGCTCGGCGCCGAGGGCACCAGGTTGTTCGCGGTCCAGACCCGGTCCAGCTGGAGCGGGCTGCCCTGCGAGCGGTAGATGGCCAGGTCGTTCCCGTTCTGGATGAGCACGTCAGTCCGCCCGTCCCCGTCGAAGTCACCCGGGAAGCTCTTGCTGAAGTCATGGTCGAGCTGGGGATAGAGCGACTGGCGCATGAGCGTCTGGCACACGGGGCAGTAGTTGGGGGTGTTGCCCTTCATCCGGCAGTTGTTCACGGGGCGGTAGAGGCCCGACTCATAGGTCCCACACCCGTTGAACATGCCCACGGTGCGGTTGCTGTCCATGCCGGACAGGAGCGTGGTGGGGATCGACGTGGTGGGGCTGATGAAGCGGTTCCACAGCACGGTGCTGCGGTTCAGGACGGTCGAGCAGTTGCGGGTGTTGATCGCCGCGCCCGTGTACGCGCCCTTGCCGGAGGCCGAGTACTCGTCCCTCAGCCCGCCAATGCCGTGGCCCGCCTCGTGAGCGACCACCTGCCAGGAAGAGGAGCGCGTCTGGACGATGTCGCGAGGGCCCCGGTTGCAGCCGCCAAAGCCCGGCTCGTTGAGCAGGACGATGATGTAGTCCGCGTGGGACAGGCCGTTGTCGCTCAGCGCGGTGTTCTTCAGGTTCTCCGTCAGGTTCACGCCGAAGAGCGAGGAGTGCTGCAGCCAGCAGTGCGCCCAGGAGCCAGAGTAGATGTAGCGCAGCGCCGTGTTCCGGCTCGTCTGGCTGATGACGGTGTCATCATCCGGGTCGCTGCTGGTGCCGTTCTCGTCGTATTCGATCTGGCTGACGCCCGAGTCCGTCGAGTTCAGGTTGAGGCGGTAGACGTTGAAGGCGTTGTGCTGCTCTCGGAAGAAGTCGTTGCCGAAGACGCCGTTGGCCACCAGGTCGTTGACCTGCGTGTTGTAGGCGGCCTGCTCAGCGGCCGTGTAGCCGTCGCCCATGACGACGACGACCTTCTTCCCTGAGTCCGGCCCGTTGTTGATCAGCTTGGTGCAGGTGGGTGCCTCGCACTGCGCCGCCGCCTCGGTGGCGGACAGGAGCATGGCGCAGAGCACTCCTGGAAGGATGGTGATGACTTTGGACAGCATCGTTTGACTCCCCTCACAGCGTCGCGAGCGACGCGGCACAGGGCCCGGAAGCCGGGCCTCGTACCCAGGTGAACGGAGCCTCCGGAGGATCTTCCCGGAAGGGGTGCCAAAAACCTTGCGGACCTGAACCTACATCAGGCTCGCGTCATCTCATCCAACGCCGAGGAGCGCCAGGTCGAGGCGGCCGGCCGCGACCGGCGGGCACCAGTAGTAGCCGCCGCTCACGGGCCGCGAGAACATGAAGAGTCCGTCCACGACCCCGTCCTCCAGCCCCGCCATCCGGCGCATCATGATCTCGAACCGGTCGAACGACTCGACCTGGGCGATGAACTCGAGCCCCTCCTGCGTCGCGGTCGCCCACGGCATGGAACGGCGGAGCATGAAGGCCGGTGGCTCGAAGCTCTCCTGCGCCGTGCGCTTCACGTGAGCGGACTCCGGCGCTTCTTCGATCTCATCATTCGAGTCGGCACGCCGGCCGATCAGCATCTCGCGGCGATCCTGGGTGAACTGACGGAAGCGCACGAGGTCATGCACCCATCGCTGCACGACGAGGAAGCTCGAGCCACGCAGGTGCTCGCCTCCGGACACGAGCGCCGACTTCACCGCCAGTTCTCCCTGGGGGTTCTCCGTCCCGTCCTCGAAGCGCGTCAGGTCGCGACCCTCGCGGTAGGTGAACATGTCGTTCGAATCGGCGAGCAGGAACGCGTCGGCGACGAGCTCGCGAATGTGCTGGGTGAGGTCGAACACCACGCCACGATCAGGGCCGCGCAGCAGGAAGCAGAGCGCGTCCTGCGTCGACGGAACGCTGCAGGCAGGACCGGACATGGCCGGAAACGTGCGCAGCCCGGGGATCTTCTTGCCGAGCGCGAGCGCCACCGGCTCGCCGATGCCGATGACGCCGCAGTCCAGCGAGACGCCGTCACGAAGGCGGCGGAGCGCGCCGAGCACATCCGTCTCCGGCGCGATGCGAAAGGTGAGCGAGCGGCCGACCGTCGGGCGGTCGGCGAGGACTGAAGGCTGAGCGTTCTCGACCATGGGCGCGCGATTACCGCAAGCCACGCCGTGCGTCGAGGCACATGCGCCCCGGGCTGCTGGGGACTCGACACGGCCCAGGGCCGCGCTGCCTCAAGGCCTGCTGAGGTTCGACAGGAACGTCTGCAGCGTCGTCATGGCTGGGCCGCGGGGATGATGCCACCTTCCCCCGCGCTCGAGCCGATAGACCGGAATGTTGGCGAGTCCCTCATCCCCCAGCTGCGCGGGCAGGTCGAGCAGGCTGATGTGGTAGTAGTAGCCCCCGCAGCCATCGGTGGCCATCTCCACATACGGACGCTTCTCGTACGCCTCCATGTCCAGGAAGTGCGGCGGGCCGAAGTCGACCGAGATCTCGCTGTGGGCGTCGCTCCCGAACATCCATTCGTTGCCCCGAAGGCGGCCGCGCGGCCACTCCACGGCGAACAAGTACCGGAAGGGCAGTGGCACCTCGACTTCGCCGGCGGGCGACTGCATGCGCTCCGGCCGGTACACGCGAGGATTGAACTGACACCCGAGCCGCTGGAGCTCGGCGATGACCGGCCAGCCCACGGAGCACTGCTCCCAGACAGACTGGGGCGCTGACAGCCCTCGCGCTTCGAGCTCCTTTCGCGCCAGCTTCCGCAACGCCCCGTTGGGGTAGTCGAGCAGCGGCGTCAGCGCCCGGCTCACCGGCTCCACGGGCGCGTCACACCCCAGGAGCGCCTCGACCAGCCGCTGAAGCGCCGGCGTGGTCTTCTGCGAAGGACGCCGCGCCCTCATCTCCACGGCGCGGTCCGCCAGCGCGTCGGCCGCCTCTCGGGCCACGGACCCGAGTTGCTTCGCGAACTCGGCCATCGACTCGTAGCGCTTCTCCGTCCCATCCGGCTCACGCAGCGCCGAGATGATCGCTGGCACCGAGAGCGCGCCGAAGTCGACCAGCTGCTTCATCATCGTCCGGTCCTCGACGCGGACGAAGTAGGTGAGCACCTTGCTCGCGGCCCCGGGCACGTGCGCGACCAGCCGATCCACGAACTGCCGCCGCGCCGCGGGCTTGAGCTGCCTGGCCGCATCGAAGGTGTCTGCCGTCGCCAGCAGCGGGGCCCGACCCACGCCCTCCCCTTCCAGCCAGGCGCCAGGCGCGTTCCTCAGCCCTGGCGGCCAGTTCCCCAGGCGCTCCTCGAGCAGGGGCACCCACTCCGAGGCCAGCGTCTCGGGAGCGAGCGCCCAGGCATCGTTGATGACCCGGGCAAGCCGCTCCCACGTCTCGTAGCTCGGTTCCCACGCGAGCAGCGTGTCGCGGGCCTCCTGCAGTGCCTTCAGGTCATTGGCCACGTTCCTCTTCCTCCCCGAGGGTGCTCAGGTCAGAAGCGTACGTGCGTGAGTGCCTCTTCCACGAGTTCTAGTTTCACGCCGTCCCAGCCCCAGAGGTTCTCCGCCTCCAGCCCGCGGCGAGGTCCCCAGAGCGTGCCCGTCAGGTGGTTGAAGTACTTGCGCTCTGCTTGGAGCACATGCCCCCGCTCCCGCGCCTTGGCGAGCAGCGCCTCGCTCGCGGGCTCGAAGCGAGACCAGCTCGACACGTGGTAGTCGAACTCTCGCGGCTCGGGATAGGTGCGCAGGAACCACTCGTACTCCTGGTCCAGGAGCGCGACGAGCCGCTGCTCCCCCGTCGCAGCGTGCGGCCCGGCTAGGTCGAGCACCACCGAGGCCAGCAGCACATCGCCGTGGATCACGACCATGGGACTGGGGGAGACCGCTCCCGCCCGCTCCAGCAGGGCCGTGCGCTCGGCCAGCATCCGCGGGCCATACCGCGCCAACCAGCCCTGCATGAAGCCGCGCCCGACGCTGTACTGCTCCTGGTAGAGCGCGGGCATCTCCTCGACGACGGAGGTGCGCCGCATCGCGTGCGCACTGCGCGAGTAGGAGCACAGCCGCTCCTCCCACGCCTCTTTCGACAGTCCCTCCACCTACCCGACGAGCCCTACCACCAGCCGGGTGAGCCCGTAGACGAGCACGGCCACCAGCGCCGCCGCGGGGATGGTGAACACCCACGCCCAGAGGATGCGCCCGGCCATGCCCCACTTCACCGCGCGCCAGCCCTTGGTGCTGCCCACGCCGACGATGGCGCCCGTGATGGTGTGCGTGGTGGACACGGGGATGCCGAGCTTCGCCAGCGCGATGATGGTGACGCCGCCGCCCGTCTCCGCGCAGAAGCCGCCGATGGGGGCCAGCTTCGTGAGGCTGTGGCCCATGGTGCGGACGATGCGCCAGCCGCCAAAGAACGTCCCCAAGGCAATCGCCGCGTGGCAGGAGAGGATCATCCACGTGTCGATGTGGAACTCGCGGTCCTTCCAGATGGTGCCGAACAGCACCACGGCGATGATGCCCATCACCTTCTGCGCGTCGTTGGTGCCGTGGCTGTAGGAGAAGATGGCCGAGGACACCAGTTGCAGCCGCCGGAACCAGGAGTCCACCTTCAAGGGCGTGGAGCGCCGGACGATCCACGTGCTCGCCACCATCATCATCGTGCCCAGCGTCACGCCGATGAGCGGGGAGAGCACGATGAAGGCGACGATCTTCGCGATGCCCGAGCCGACGAGGCCCGAGGGGCCGAGCACTGGCAGCGTGGCGCCGATCATCCCTCCGGCCAGCGCGTGGGACGAGGAGGAGGGCAGCCCCCACCACCACGTCAGCAGGTTCCACACGATGGCGCCCATCAGCGCGGAGAAGATGACCATCAGCACGCCGGTGGAGCCCTGCGCACGCAGCATCTCGAAGTCGATGATGCCCTTGCCCATGGTGTTGGCCACCTTCACCCCACCGCCGAACGCCGCGATGAAGTTGAAGAAGGCCGCCCAGGCCACCGCCAGGTTCGGCGACAGCACGCGCGTGGACACCACCGTGGCGATGGAGTTGGCCGCGTCGTGGAAGCCGTTGATGAAGTCGAAGATGAGCGCGAGCGCGACGATGGTGATGACAGAGATGAGCAGCATCTCAGGAGTGCTCCAGGACCACGCCCTCGATGACGTTGGCCACGTCGTTGCACTTGTCCGTCGCCGTCTCGATGAGGTCGTAGATCTCCTTCCACTTGATGATGGTCAGGGTATCCGCGCCGCTCTTGAAGAGCCGCCCCATCCCGGAGCGCAGCGCCTCATCCGCCTGCGACTCCAGCTTCTTGATGTCCTTGCAGCCGGCGAGGATCTGATCAGGCCGCTTGATGAGCCGCAGCGCGGCCACCACCTCGCGGACCTTCTCCGTACACAGCACCAGCAGCCGCGCCAGCTCCGTGGCGTCCGGCAGGCTGGAGGGAATCTCGTAGTAATGCAGCCGCGCCGCCGCCGCGTTGGTCAGGTCCAACACGTCGTCGATGCGCGAGAGCAGCGAGTGGATCTGCGTGCGGTCGAACGGGGTGATGAACTGCTTGTGCAGGCGGTTGAAGGCCGTGTGCGTCACCTCATCGCCCTTGTGCTCGATGTCCTTGAGCGCCTGCACCCGCGCGGGCACGTCCCGGTAGTCACTGAGCAGCGCGTGCAACATCTTCGCGCCTTCCACCGTCACCGCGCACTGCGCGTCGAAGTCGTCGAAGAACTCGTCGGACTTCGGCATCAACTTCTGGAGCATTCCGCCTCCTGCTTGCGCCCGGCATCTGGGCGCGCTCGGCGGGAGGCCGCGACACAATCGCGACACTCCCGTTACGGAGGCGTCACCTACCCTACCTGTAGAGAATCTCCAGTGCTCTGTGAGGTGGGGGGGTGTTTCACATGTAGGCGCAGCGGCTTACGCCACGCCACCGCCCTTGTACGTCCAGTGCCAGTGCTCACCGGCCACGTCGTTCTTGAAGCCGTACTTGGCCGCGTTGTTCTTCAGCCAGTTGTAAGCCTTGGTGTTGTAGCCCCCGATGCCGCCGATATCCATGGAGATACCGTTCTGGTGGTTGGAGTAGCCGGGCTTGGCCGCCAGGTTGCCCGTGCCGTTGAGGTACTTCTGATAGAGGACCTTCTGCTCCTCCATGGAGCGGAAGCCGCTGGTGGCCGTCAGGTTGATGCCGGCCGCCTTGGCCGCCTTCTGCATGGCCATGAAGTTCTTCGCCGCGTCGGCGCGCATGTACTTGCCGTTGCCCACCGGCACCACGGTGATGGTGGAGGGCTTGCCCTGCACGTACGCCGTCACCTGCTTGGAGCCCGCCGGGGTGCCCGGGTTGGACACCGCGCCGCCCTTGAGCGCCGCCCACGTCTTCGGCCCGACGACGCCGTCAGCCACCAGGCCCTTGGAGCTCTGGAACTTCTTCACCGCCGCCTCGGTCTTCGGACCAAAGTCCCCGTCGGCCGAGATGTTGTAGCCCTTGTTGCGCAGCAGGTTCTGCAGCTGCGTCACCGCCGCGCCCTTCGAGCCATTGCGGAGCGTGGGCTGGCTGCTGGTGGCGGAGAGGCTCGTGGCCTGGGTGCGCGTCGCGCTAACGGTGGTCATGGGGGAAAGACCTCATTTCTTGAAAGAAGAGAGAACCTGCCTGGTTATCGCCAGGATCAGGTCCGGGTTGCGCCCAACCCCCACATTCTCCCCCTCATGTTTTCCGGTTTTCGAGGCGCGGCGCGTCAAAAACCCAGTCATTCCGAGCGTTTGAAGTCCTCGGAGCGCACCCCATAGCGCTTGAGGAGCCGGTGCAGGCTCTCGCGCTCCATTCCGGCGCGATCGGCCGCGTGGGTGACGTTGCCGCTGAACTCCTGCATGAGGGCCGTGAGGTAGTCGCGGGACACGGCGTCGCGGGCGCTGTCCACCGCCTCCCGGTAGGGCAGCTTCGCCAGGCTCTCGGGCGGCAGGGCCCCGCCTCCAGCGGAGCGCCCCAGCTCCGGCGGCAGGTCCTCGAGCTGAATGCGCGGGCCCTGGGCCACCGCCACCGCTCGCGCCACCGCGTTCTCCAATTGCCGCACGTTGCCCGGCCACGGAGCGCTCGTGAGGGCGCGCAGTGCCTCGGGCGTGAAGCCCTCCAGCGGACGTCCGGCCTTGGCGAGGAAGTGCAGCGCCAGCAGCGGCAGGTCCTCGCGCCGCTCGCGCAACGGGGGCATGCGCACGGTGAAGACGTTGAGCCGGTAGTAGAGGTCCTCGCGGAAGCGCCCGGCGGCCACCTCCGCCTGGAGGTCCCGGTGGGTGGCCGCCACCACGCGTGCGTCCACCTTGATGGGCGTGGTGGTGCCCACGCGCCGTACCTCCTTCTCCTGCAGCGCGCGGTTGAGCTTCACCTGCACCGGCAGTGGCAGCTCACCCACCTCGTCCAGGAAGAGCGTGCCGCCGCTGGCCTCCTCGAAGAGCCCCACCCGCGCCGCCGTAGCTCCGGTGAAGGCGCCCTTCGCGTGGCCGAACAGCTCGCTCTCCACCAGCTCCGCTGGCAGCGCCCCGCAGTTCACCGCCACGAAGGGACCGGCTCGCCGTGGGCTCTCGGCGTGTACCGCGCGGGCCGCCAGCTCCTTGCCCGTTCCTGTCTCGCCCAGCAGCAACACCGTGAAGTCGCGCGCCGCGCCCTGCGCCAGCATCGCGCACGCCTGCCGCATGGGCGCGCTGGTGCCCAGCAGCCCGTGGAAGTCCGGCGCCGCCGCGAGCTTCTCCTTCAGCCCCTCCGTCTCCTGTTGCTGCCGCCTCCGGGCCAGCGCCCGTGCCACCACCAGCGCCACCTCGTCCGGATCGAATGGCTTGGAGAGGTAGTCGTAGGCGCCCTCACGCATGGCCTCCACCGCCTTGGGGATGCTGGCGTACGCGGTGACGAGCACCACCTCGGTGGACGGCGCGCGCCGCTTCACCTCGCGCAGCACCGCGAAGCCGTCCGCTCCTGGCATCTGGATGTCCGTCACCACCACGTCGAACTCGCGCGAGGCCAGCAGCGCGAGCGCCCGCTCCCCGTCCCCCGCTGTCGTCACCGCGTAGGCCTCTCCGAGGATGCGCGAGAACAGCTTGAGCATGTTCTCCTTGTCGTCCACCACCAGGACGCTCGGCCGGCTCGCTTCGCTCATACGCCCTCCCCGGCCGGCGGCAGGTGCAGCGTGAAGCGTGCGCCTCCCAGCGGCCCCGTGTCCGCCTCGATGCGCCCGCCGTGCGCGTGGGCGATCGCCTGGCTCACCGCGAGCCCCAGCCCCGTGCCCGAGGCCTTCGTCGTGAAGAACGGCTCGAAGAGGCGCGGGCGGTCCTCCGGCTTCACCCCCGGCCCTGAGTCCGACACCGCCACGCTGGCGCCTCCATCCGCGCGGCCTTCGATTCGCACCTCCACCCGCCCGGTGCCTCCCGCTGCCTCGGCCGCGTTCTTCACCAGGTTGAAGAGCACCTGCCGCACCCGCTGCGGGTGGATCCACGCCGGCGCGTCTCCCTCCACCCGCACCTGGGCGCTCCCCAGCCGCGCCGCCTCCTGGAGCCGCGCCACCACCTCGTCACAGACCTCTCGCAGCGCCACGCGCTCCACCGCCACCCGCCCCGGCCGCGCCAGGTCCAGCAGCCCCTCCACGATTTCCTGGCAGCGCACCGCTTCCTCCTCCACCACCTTGAGGTCCTCGGCGAGCGGGCCTTGCGCCTTGCGCTGCAGCAGCCGCACGTAGCCGAGGATGACGCCCAGCGGGTTGTTGATCTCGTGCGCCACGCCCGCCGCCAGCCGGCCGATGCCCGCGAGCTTCTCGTGCTGGACGAGCTGCTCCTGGTGCGCGCGCAGCGCCTCCGTCATCCGGTTGAACTGGGCCGCCAGGCCTCCGAACTCCCCCGGCTCGTCCTCGGGGATGCGGGTGTCCAGCTCTCCGCGCGCCAGCCGCGCCGCCCCCTCCGTCAGCCGCGCCACCGGACGCGCCACCGAGTTGCCGATGTAGAGCCCCACGCCCGCCGCGAACAGCGTGGCCCCGCCCAGCAGCAGCAGCGTCCACTGGAAGCTGGTGTGCTCCACCGCGCCCACGTGCTCCTCGAACGAGCCGATGGACGCATCGAACCTGCGCGCCAGCGCGTCCGCTCGGGCCTGGATGACGGACACCAGCTCCAGCGCACGCCCGTGGGCGGCCGTCACCGCGGCGTGGTCCTTCGCCACCACGGCTGGCAACAGCGTCTCACGGTAGAGCCGGTCCAGCGCGTCTCCCGACTCCTGGATGTCGCCCACCCAGGCGCGCTCCTCGGCGTCGCGGGCCTGCTCCCAGAGCCGGCGGGTGAGCGCCTCCACGCGGGCCCGGGACTCCGCGTGGAAGCGGGCGTGGCTGTCGTTGCCGAGGATGATGGTGTGCGCCAGGTGCGCGTACTGGTCCCTCACGGCGGTGGCCAGCTCCAGCGCGTCGCGGACCCGGCCGCTGGCCGCCTGGAGGGTATGCGTGCCCTCGTGAATGTCCGAGAGGCGGCCGAGCGCGAACACGGACGCGGCGGCGAACAGGGCCACCAGCGCCCCGAAGGCGAGCAGCAGCTTGCGCGTGGTTCCAGACGGGGGACGCATGAGTTCTTCTCTCTATATAAGGAGGGAGCCGCGTCTGGCGGCTCTCCTCGCGTGCGGCCGACATCTCCCCTCTTGCGCGGACAGGCTCCGGGCGAGCATGAACGGGGGAGCGGGCCCCGCGCCCGAGGAGAGCCCCCATGGCGCCGCGCTTCAAGAACCTCGATGGCAGCATCCCCCAGTCGTTCAACACCGTCTTCAAGTGGGCGGTGGCGGACAAGCTGGCCGGCCGTCGTCGCAAGTCCCCGGACCGGGCCCCTGTTCCCACCGTCGAGCCGGACCTCGCCGCCCTGGCCACCCCGCCCGCTCCCGGCGAGGGCGCGCGGCTGACGTGGCTCGGCCACGCGAGCTGGCTGGTGCAGCTCGATGGGCTGTCCCTGCTCATTGACCCGGTGCTGCGCGACGCCATCAACGTCGTCATCCGCCGCAACGTGCCCCCGGGCGTTCCTCCCGAGAAGCTGCCGCCCATCACCGCCAGCCTCGTCTCCCACAACCACTACGACCACCTGGACCTGCCCAGCCTGGAGCAGGTCCGCGCCCCCATCGTCACCGGCCTGGGCCACGCGCGGCTGTTCCGGGGCGCGAAGCTGCCCTGCACCGAGCTGGACTGGTGGGGCTCCACGAAGGTGGGCCCCGTCACCGTCCACTACGTCCCCTCGCAGCACTGGAGCCGCCGGGGGCTGAATGACGCCAACGAGATGCTCTGGGGCGGCTTCGTCATCGAGGGCTCCAGCGCCCGCCTCTACCACTCCGGCGACACCGCCTACTTCGACGGCTTCAAGGAGATCGGCCGCCGCTACCCCGGCATCGACGCGGCCATGCTGCCCATCGGCGCGTATGACCCGGCGTGGTTCATGAGCAAGCAGCACATGAACCCGGAGGAGGCGGTGCAATCCTTCGAGGACCTGGGCGCCCGCCACTTCATGGCCATGCACTGGGGCACCTTCAAGCTGACCGACGAGCCGCTCAACGAGCCGCCCCAGCGCCTGGACGCGGAGTGGACCCGGCGCGCCTGGCCGCGCGAGAAGCTGCACGTGCTCGCCGTGGGCGAGAGCCTCACCGTTCGTAACGGTTGAGCCCGGCGAAGCGGTGTGCTTTGGGAGCCCCCCATGCTCCTGTCCACCCTCCTTGCCGTGGCGCTCGCGCAGGCACCGCTCACCACCACCGCCGAGCGCAGCAACTGGACGCGCACCGGCCGCTACCCCGAGGTGGAGGCCCTCTGCCGCGCCTTCCCCCAGGCCTTCCCAGGCAAGGTGCGCTGTGAGACGTACGGCACCACCCCCGAGGGCCGCCCGCTGCTGGCCTTCATCGCCAGCGCCGACGGCACCCTCACCCCCGCCGCCACCGCGAAGAAGGGCCGCTCCGTCGTCCTCTTCCAGGGCGGCATCCACGCCGGGGAGATCGACGGCAAGGACGCCGGCTTCTGGCTGCTGCGCGACATGCTCGCGGGCAAGGCGCTGCCCGGCGTGCTCAAGCAGGTGACGGTCGTCTTCGTCCCCGTCGTCAACGTGGATGGCCACGAGCGCTTCGGCCCCAACAACCGCCCCAATCAGGTGGGCCCCGAAGAGATGGGCTGGCGCGTCACCGCCCAAAACCTCAACCTCAACCGCGACTACACCAAGGCGGACGCGCCCGAGATGGTGGCCCTGCTCAAGCTGCTCCACACGTGGGACCCGCTCGTCTACCTGGACCTGCACGTCACCGACGGCGCCAAGTTCGAGCCGGATGTCTCCGTCTCCCTCGAGCCGTACAAGGGCGGCCCCGAGTCCCTGCGCGCGCTGGGCGCGAAGCTGAGCGCGGAGCTCGTCACGGGGCTGGAGGCCCAGGGTCACCTGCCTCTCGTCTTCTACCCCTCCTTCATCCAGGACGACGACCCGGCCTCGGGCTTCCGCTATGGCATCTCTCCCCCGCGCTTCAGCCACGTCTACTGGGCGGTGAACCGCCGCTTCGGCGTGCTGGTGGAGACGCACTCGTGGAAGAACTACGCGCACCGGGTGAAGACCACGCGCGACGTGCTGGAGGGCACGCTGCGGCTGGTGGCGCGGGACGGCGCCGCCCTGCGGACCGCCGTGAAGGCGGTGGACGCGGAGGCCGAGGCCGGCAAGGTGCGCGAGGTGGTGCTCACCTGGGAGAGCACCGACAAGAGCCGGCAGATCGACTTTCGCGGCTACGCCTATACCCACGAGACCTCCCCCATCTCCAACCAGCGGGTGGTGCGCTACGACGACACGAAGCCGCAGGTGTGGAAGGTGCCCTACTTCGATGAAGTGCGTCCCGCCCACACCGCCCCGCTGCCCCAGGGCGGCTACCTGGTGCCCCCGGCCCACGCCGCGTGGGTGGCCGAGAAGCTGCGCACCCACGGCCTGCGCTTCCAGCGCCTGGAGAAGGAGGTCCCTTCCGCCGAGGTGGAGGTGTTCCGCGCCACCGACGCGAAGCTCCGGCCGCAGTCCTATGAGAACCGCCAGCCCTTGAGCGTGCAGGGCACGTGGAAGAAGGAGCCGCGCGCCCTGCCGGCCGGAACACTCTACGTGCCGGTGGCTCAACCCGGAGTGGAGGTCCTCGCCCACCTGCTGGAGCCCCTGGGCCCGGAGTCGCTGCTGGCCTGGGGCTTCTTCAACGCGCACTTCGAGCAGAAGGAGTACATCGAGGAGTACGTGCTGGAGCCGTTCGCCCGGGAGCTGATCCAGAAGGACGCCGCCGTGAAGGCCGCCTGGGAGCAGCGCCTGAAGGACCCCGCCTTCGCGGCCGACCCCCGCGCCCGCTACCGCTTCTTCTACGAGCGCCACCCCACCTATGACGAGCGCTTCAACCTCTACCCCGTCTTCCGCGCGGACTCTCCCCCCGCGGGCCTGCGCCCGGCCCGCTGATCGGGTACGCCCCTCGCCGAGGCCGTGCTACAGCCCTGCAGGGAGGGGTCTAGCGCCCACTCCCTGACGGGTTGGGAGAACTTTCGCATCCTAGATGTGGAGGCCGGGAATGACTCGGGTATGTTCCCGGGACGTGCCTACCTTCAGTCTCGCAGCGTTGTGGAATGCCTCCGCCATCCCGGGCCACGTGGCGGGTATCGTGGAGGCCATCGATGAGCTGCTGCCCTCCACGCAGCCCGTCGAGATCGTCGTCGCGCTGCGGGAAAACGAGGCCAACCTCGAGCTCAAGCTGGAGATGTCCACCTTCCCCCGCATGGAGATGGACCGCTTCGCCTGGGAAATCAAGGCGAGCAAGGGCACCCTGGTGGAGCTGTGGCGCCTGCCCAAGGCCGAGCGGGATGCCTTCCGCGCCGCCGCCTTCACGGGCGGCAACATCATCACCACGACGAACTACTGGGAGGCGGCCAGCTCCCTCAAGGAGCACCTGGAGGCCATCACCGCGCGTGGGCTGAAGCCGATCCTGCCTCCGACGGGCCTTCCGCCTCCGAACGCGGCCGCCGTCTGGGCGGGCCAGGCTCCGGCTGCCGCGGCGGGTGGCGCTCAGGCCGCGGCGGGTGGCGATGAGCCCCTGGGGACCGATGTCGTCGATGAGCCCCTGGTCGGCGTGGAAGAGGCGGAGGAGGAAGCCGAGCCCATCGAGCCGCTCGAGACGGTGGAGCCGGAGGAGGAGGTCGAGGAGGCGCAGGAAGAGCTGCAGCCTCCCGCGGGGCCGGAGAACCGCCGCGCCCGGCGCTTCCCGGTCCAACTGGAGATGGAGTTCCGCACGGAGCTGGACTTCGTGCGCGAGCACGCCACGAACATCTCCAACGGCGGCCTCTTCGTGCGCACGGCCCACCGGCCGCCCATCGACACCATCGTGAAGGTGGACCTGCGACTGCCCAATGGCGAGCGGCTCCAGGGCGAGGCCCTGGTGGTCCACGTGGTGGACGACCCGTACAAGGGCGGCGTGGGGCTCGCGTTCCTCAGCGATGACCCCACCTTCGCGGAAACGCTGGACCGGTACCTGGCGAGCCTCGCCGGCTAGGCCACCTTCTTTCCCCGTCCCGGGGCGGGCGGCTCGGGCACGAGGGCGAGGCTGCCCTCGGCCTCCACGACGAGGCGGCTGCGCCCCCCACCCTGCTTCACCACGCGCACCTGCACGCCGATGCGCTCGGCCAGCCCGGACACGTGGGAGATGATGCCCACCTGCCGCCCCGTGGCCTGGAGGGCATCGAGCGTGGCCAGCGCCACCTCCAGCGTCTCCGGGTCCAGGGTGCCGAAGCCCTCGTCAATGAAGAGCGTCTCCACCTGCGTCGTCTCCGAGGAGAGCGAGGCCAGCCCCAGGGCCAGGGCCAGCGAGACGAGGAACGACTCGCCGCCGGAGAGGCTCGCCAGGCCGCGAATCTCATCGCCCATGTCCTGATCCACCACCTGCAGGTCCAGGTCATGCCCCGGCACGCGCATCAGCCGGTAGCGGCGGGCGAGCTCCTGCAGGTGGGTGTTGGCGTGCAGCAGTAGCGCGTCCAGGGTGAGGCTCTGGGCGAACACCTTGAACTTCTTGCCGTCCGCCGAGCCGATGAGTTCCTGCAACGTCTTCCAGACCTCGGCCGCTCGGCGGCGCTCCTCCAGTGCCTGGGCTTCCGCGCCGTGACGCCTGCGGGCGTCGTCGTCCTGGTCGAGCCGGGCCTTGCAGCGAGCGGCGGCGGTGCGGCGGGTCTCCACCTCCACCCGCGCGCGCTCGCAGGCGGCCGCCACCTCGGGCTCGGGCAGGCTGGGCGGCCCCGAAGCCTCGTGCCGCGCGCGGGAGGCTCGGCGCTCCTCGAGCACCGCCCCCGCCTTGGCCTGCGCCTCGCGCAGCACCGCCAGCGCCCGGGCCTCGTCCTCGCACCAGGCGGCGCCTCGCGCGAGCAGGGCCTTCACATCTTCCCGCGTCACGGCCTGCTGCTTCAGCAGCGCCTCGAGCGTGCTCTGGGCCTGCTCCAGCGCCTCGGCGGCTGCGTTGCGCGCCTTGGCGGCCTCCTCGGCTCGCGCGGTGGACATCGCGGCGGCCTGGCCCGCGGACTCCGCCGCTTTCCGTGCCAGCTCATGTGCCTGGGTGGCCGTGTCCACGGCCGCGTGCAGCGACGCGCGGACCTCCTCGGTGGGCCGGCCCGCCAGCACCTTCCCGCGCGCGGCCTGCGTGGCCTGGAGCGCCTCGTTCGCCCGGGTCCAGACGCGGGCGTGCTCTTCGGCCGTCTCACGCAGGGTCTCCGCCTTGGCCTCGGCCGCCGCCCGGCCCTGCCGCGCCTCGGCCTCACGCGCCTGAGCGGCCCGCAGCTCCTCTTGATGGCCGTTCCAGCCGGATACCTGCTCCGCACACTGCTTGCGGAAGCGGGCCGGCTCCGCCACGAGCCGCGCCTCCCAGTCGCTCCAGCCCGTGAAGGCCGGTGCCAGCTCCGTAAGCCCCTGGCGCCGTGCCGCCCCGGCCTGCTCGGCCTCGTGCTCGGCCTGCCGCAGCGCCCGCTCGGCCTCGGCCAGCGCATCCTCGGCCCGCCGCTGCGCCTCCACGGCCGACTCCAGCCGCGCGCGCCAGGTCTCCAGCGCGGCGCGGGCCTCCTTCGCCTTGCGGGCTCGGGCCTCCGCGGCCTCCTCCTCGGCCCGTACCGCGACGAGCCGCTCCTGGGCTTCCTTCAGGGCTTCCTGGAGCCACGCCTGGGCTTTCGCGTCTTCTGGCTCCTCGGGCGGCAGTGGCTGCTCGAGGAGCGAACGCGCCTTCTGCCACGCCTGACGGTGGGCTGTGAGACGCATCGCCGCCTCGGCTCGCCGGGCCTCCGCCTTGGCCTGCCGGGGACGGGCCGCCTTCTCTCGGGCACTGGCCGCCGCCTCCGTCCTCGTTGCCTCCGTCTTCTCCGCCTCCAGCGCCTTCACACGCGCGGTGGCTTCGACAACGAGCCCGTCGAGCGCAGCCTCGGCGCTGCCGTAGGGGTGCTCCTTCGCACCGCACAGCGGACAGGGCTCTCCCTGCTGCAGCGCGGCCCGGTAGGAGGAAAGCCCCTGGGCTGCCTGGGCCCGCGCCAGCGCCCGCCCGGCCTCCTTCAGCTCCGCATTCAATTCCACGAGCCGAGCCGCCGTGCCCCGGGCCTCGGATCCCGCAGCCTCCGCCTCGCTCAGCGCGGCCTCCGCCTCCGCGCGCACATCTCGCTCCGTGGTCGCTTCCGCGACCGCGCCTTCCCGCGCCGTCCCCAGTGTCCGCAGCGCTTCCTGCCGCGCCAATAGGGACTCACGCTGCGCCCGTCGCGCGGCGCCCGAGTCCTCTCCCACCGCCGCCTCGGCGTGCGTGGCCGTGGCCTGCGCCATCTCCGTGGAATCGGCGGCGGACTGTCGCTCCTGGCGCCGCAGCTCCGCCGCCGCGCGCAGCTTCTCCTTCTCTCCGCCCAGCCGCGTGGCCTGCGCCCGCGCTTGCTGCTCTGCCTGAACCGAGCGCTCATGGCGGATGAGCTCCGCCTCCCAGCGCGGCCACTCACGTGCGAGCGGCTCCAGATGCGCATGCCCGGCCAGCCACGCCTGGGCTCCTTCCGCCGCCGTGCGCGCCGCCGCCTCTTGCGCGGTGATGCCCGCCAGCACCGTACGCTGCTGCTTCTCGGCCGCGCGAGAAGCCTCCGCCCGCTGCGAGGTCTCCAGCGCTTCACGGCGCTCCACGACCAACTGCGCATCCAAGCGCGCTGCCTCGGCCAGCGCCGGAGCCGCCGTCTCCTCCGCCGCCACCGCCACCGCGCGCGCCTTCTCCGCCCGCGCCAGCTCGGCCTTGCGCGCACCCGCCGTCGCGAGCGCCGCTTCCGCTTCGGAGGCACGCAGCACCTGGGCCGCCGAAGCCTCCGTCAGCCCGCGCTCCGCCTTCTCCACCGCGACCACTGGCGCGCGGAAGGCCTCCGCCGCGCGCACCCGGGAGAGGAACACCTCGCGAGGCGCCGCTGCCTCCACCGCCTCCGCCGCCCGGGCCTGGGCCACCGAGGCTTCCCGCTCCCCTTCCACCAGCTTGGCCCGCCCCGAGTACCACTCCGCCGCCGCCACGGCCGCCGCCAGCACACCTTCCGCCGTGACGCGCGCCGTCTCCTCCGAGGCCAGCGTACCTTCCGCCGCCACTCGCTCCTCGTCCGTCAGCCGGGAGATGGCGGCCAGTCCGGCCTCCCTCCGTCCCAGCTCGGTCTGCTCCGCCTTGTGGCGCTCGTACGCGGCGATGGAGAGCTGGCTGTACACCTCCGTGCCCGTCATGCGCTCCAGCAGCTCCGCGCGCTCACTTGCGTTGGCTCGGAGGAAGGCGGCGAAGTCGCCCTGCGCCAGCAGCGCCGAGCGACGGAACTGGTCGAAGGACAGCCCCAGCTTCTGCTCGATGGCCTTGAGCACCTCGGACTTGGTGCGCCCGAACGCCTGCCCCGCCTCCACGTCCGTGAGGGAGAGCTCCTGGGGCTGGAAGCGGCCCTCGGCCTTGTTGCGCGCCCGCCGCACGAGCCACCGGGCGCGGTAGCGCCGGCCGTCCTTGCCCAGGAAGTCCACCTCGGCGAAGCCCTCGGCGGCACCACGGCGCAGCACCCCGCGCACGTCATGGGACAGCAGCGGATCCTCTTCCTCCACCCCGGGGCGCACCACCGGCACACCCCCGCGCCCCTCCAGCCGAGGGGTACGGTCGAAGAGGGCCAGACACATGGCATCGAGCAGCGTGCTCTTGCCCGAGCCGGTGGCCCCGGTGATGGCGAACAGGCCCAGCTTGTCGAGCGGCGCCTGATCCAACTCCAGCGCGAAGTCTCCGGAGAGGCTCGTCAGGTTGCGCCCACGGATGGCGAGGATCTTCATGACGCGTCCTCCTGGACCTGGGTGAGCAGGGTGTGGAAAGCCTCGAGCAACGGAAGGGCCATGGGCTCCTGGTAGTCACGGGCGTAGCGGGCCTTGAAGACGTCCTCGGGAGTGCGCTCGCGCAGGGAGAGGCTCGGCTGGGCCTCGGCCAGCGCCAGGCCCGTGCCGGTGTACGCGGGCGAGAGCTTCACCAGCCGCACATCCTTGCTCTCCAGGGCCGCCTCCACCTTGCGCCGCAGCGCGGGCTCGGGCCGAGGCAGCGACACGCATACCTCCAGATAGGGCCGCGCCCGCTCGGGAGCCTCGGGGTCCACCTCCGGCAGGGCCTCGAGCTTGACGAGCACCTCCTCCAGGGGAAGGGCGTCCCGTTCGGGTACGCGCAGCATGTCCACGGTGCGAGGCACGGACAGCGGCCTCACCGAGCTCAGCGCCTCCCCGTCCAACTCCACGAGCAACACCTGATGGTGGTAGTGCCTCTCGCTCAGGGAGAGCGGCAGGGGCGAGCCGCTGTAGCGCACGCCCTCGCGCCCGCCCACGCGCTGCGCCTTGTGCAGGTGTCCCAGGGCCGCATACGCCACATCCTCGGGGAAGAGGTCCACCGGAAGCGCGTGCTGGTTGCCGCCAAGAATCTTCCGCTCGCTGAGCTGGGACAGCTCGGTGCCCACCATGTAGCAGTGGCCCATGGCGACCAGGGCCTGCCCGGGCTGCCGGCGCCGGCGAGCAGCCTCCAACGTCAGGCCATAGACCTCGCGCACGCCATCGACGAGCCGGTCTCCCTCGGTGGGCACCAGGGGCAGGTCCGCGGGGCGAAGGTAGGGCACGGCGGCCACCCACGCTCTCACCTTCCCGCGCGCGTCGTGCAGCGGAACCAGCAGACGCTCGAAGTCGAGCGCGCCACGGGTTCGAGGCACCCCGCCCACCACGCGCACGCCAAGGGCGGAGAAGAGCGGGTCCGGGGCATCCAGCCGAGCGGCGGAGTCGTGGTTGCCGCCGATGACGACGACGTCCAGCTTGGGCAGCTTGCGCCGGGCGCGGGCGATGAACTGGTACCAGGCGGCCTGGGCCTCGGCGCTGGGATTGGAGGTGTCGAAGATGTCCCCGGCGATGAGGAGCGCATCCACGCCCTGGGCCTCCAGGGTCTCCAGGAGCCAGTCCAGGAAGGCGGCGTGCTCCGCCTCCCGCGAGACGTCATAGAGCGTATGCCCCAGGTGCCAGTCCGACGTGTGCAGCAGACGCATCCGGTACCACCCCTCCTCGGCCGCGCGCGCAGCCTCCAACACTCCACGTACCCGGTCCAAGCACCAGGCGGGGGCTCGCTTACACCCTCGGTCTGACATGCGCGATTCAGCGTGGAATTTCGGGCACTTGCGCAGGTAACCCACCCTCGCAGGTGGAGCGAGGCGATCCCACATGCCGCGATGGGCAGGCAGGCGTGGGCGGCAGGCAGAATGGCGACCCTGCGCCGTGCCCATCATCTTCGACGCGTTCCCGAGAGATGCCTATGCCTTCCCGCCATGCTCCTCAGGGCTTCCCAGGCTGGCGCTCCCTGGCGGCAGTGCTGGCACTGAGCCTGAGTTCTTGCGCATCCACATCCGGGAAGCTCCCGCGGCGCACTTCCCAGCTGCAGCAGAGCCGACGCATCCACACCGCGCCCCCGCTCGGCGCCTCCTCCCGCGGAGAGGTGGGCCGCATTGATGGCGCCCTGGTCGATGTCGACTACTTCGCGGGACTGCTGGTGCGCTCAGGCGTTGCCCCATCTGCCCTGCCTCAGAACAGGCGCCAGCTCACCCCGGACGAGGCGGTGCGCCTGCTCAACCTCGTGCTGGCCGCGAAGGTGCCCCTGAACGACTTCGGCCCCTGGCGCATGGCCGCGCACCTGCTGCTGGAGGTGGCTCAGGGAGAGGCGCCAATCCGAAGCCAGGTGCTGCACGAGCGCATGCGCCGCTTCGTTCCTCTGTTGGTGCTACGACCCGATGGCTATCTGGTGCGCGCGACCACGGGCAGAGCCGTCCAACACGTCGGGGACGTGCAGTTCGCGCGCGAAGCACTTCGCGCGGAGGGCTTCGAGGTCGGTCCCTTCTACCTGCCTCGGGGGCGCTTCCTCTATCCCGTGGACAGCACACTGGACATCCACCCGGATGCGGCCGTTGCCGGCGTCTATGTTCCGGATGAGGACACGTTGGGCCCGATGTTGGAAGGTGCCAACTCCGCGGTGGCCGACACCATCGGCGGCATCGTCGCGCTGGTGCTCCACCCGCTCGACAGCCTGGAGGGGCTGTCCCGACTGCCTGCCACCGTCCGTGCCCTGCTGGAGAATGCTCCGGCCCACTACGCGCACTTCCGCGCCGTGACGCACGGTGAGCGGGTTCGCCTCGTCTCGCGCATCGTCACGAACCTCGTGCTGATCGGCGTGACAGCGGGAGCGGGCAGCACGCGGCTGGCGTCCGTCGGCAGCACGCTGGGGAGCCTCCGAGTGCCAGTCCTGTCCCTGTCCGCGCAGGGTGCGTTGACGCTCGAAAGGGTGGCGCTCCCCGCCAGCAGCACCGTGACGGCGATCAGCGCGGCGCCAGGTGCCCTCTACATCCTCCACATGACCCAGCATGGGGCGGGCGGTGGCGGAGATGGAGGAGCCCCACGCGATTCATCCTGGAAGCCTCCGCCTGGAGGTCCTGGCAGGTGGATACCCAAGAACGAGGGCATGTCTCCACGCTCACGCAAGTACCAGTCTCAGATAACAGATGCACCCGAGGGCTGGGTCTACCGGGTCGAGCGCGGCGGAGAGAAGTTCGACTTCGACGGGCACAAGGACGGCTTCCTGGTGGACGCCAAAGGCCCGGGTTATGACAACAAGTTCCTGGACACCCTGGAGCCCGCGTATTGGTTCCGGGAGACAGGTGCCAGGGAGATGGTTGAAAACGCCCAGCGACAACTCCGGGTTGCCAATGGCGTGCCCATCCGCTGGTACGTCGCGGAGGCCAAGGCGGCACGGGCCATCCGCAGGCTCCTAGGCGACGCCTTGCATGAAGCCATTGAGATCATCCACGCGCCACCCATGCGCTGAGGAGCGGCGGAATTGAACGAGACCTACTATGCGGGAGCCTATTGGGGCCCGCGCCAGGAGAACGCCGAAGCATGTGCGCGGCGCGCGCAGCGCTTCTTCCAGGCTCTCGCACGGCATGACGCCTTCTTCGCTCGATGGTTCCTTCCTCCCAGGTCCCGAGGGCAGGTTCCCCGTCCCCTCGAAACAGACCTCCCCACCCTTCAAGAAACGTTCGAGCAGAACAGGATCCGAAACGACACGGGTGGCGTCATCCAGGACCTGGGCTTCCAGGTCACCGCGGACAATGGCATGCAACCCGGGAAGCAGCAGCGCGACCATGCGTATCTGCGCTTCTTGTGCGGCGCATACATCGATCCCGTAGGCAATTCGTGCGTCCTCAACCTGCCTGCCACGGGCCCTCTTGTGGACCGGGTATTGACCGGGCCGGTGCTGGGAGAAGTCCTGCGCGCCATGGCTCTCGGCTGGGAGCCCGACTGGGCCATCGCCACCTCCCATGAGCACCGAGAGCAGACGGCACAGCGCGCGAGCGCGGGCACTTTCGTCGGCTGGGTGATGTACTTCTCCCAGCGTCGCGGCCCCGTGCCGCCTCTCCCCTCCCCCGTGCGCGTCGAGCCCGTGGAGGGCCTGGGCACCCTGGTCACTCTCACTCCCGAGCGATTCACCGTCTCCAGCCCTTCCCACGTGGAGCTGGCCGCTCACGTTCATCAGGCCCTGGAGCGCGCCGGCCTGCTGGTGCCCGTCACCCCTCGCGGGAAGCCAGGGTGACGGTAAAGGCACCCACGGAGGCGGCGAGCCCGTTGACGAGCGCCTCCACGCGGTGTGTCCCCGGGTAGTGCTGGCGCGTGGTCAGGTCCGCCAGCGACACGGTCTTCTGGAGCGTCGTCACAGCTCCCGGTGCCAGCTCCACCGCGCCCCCCTTGAAGACCTTGGGGCGAGGAGTACCCCGAGCCTTGATGAAGTGAACGACCAGGTCCACCATGGCCTTCTGGCGCTTCGAGGAGCGGTTGGCCACGTGCAGCGTCACCTGCACGGACTGCCCGATGCTCACGCGCTTGGGCTTGAAGGTGGCCGTGACGTCCAGCGTGGCGGAGCCCTCGAAGCCCAGCAGCGCGAGGGCACGCCGATCCCCTCGCTTCACCGCGGAGCGGAGCGCATGGCGGATGATCCACCCCCGCGCTGCGGGCGCGTCCCGGCTCCAGCGCTCGCAGGTGGCGACGAGCAGGTCCGGGTGGTCCTTGCCAATGTCATTCAGGTTGTTGGCGACGGAGCGCTGGACGTAGCTCTCCGGGTCATCCTTGAGCAGCTCGAGCAACTCCAGCACAGGTGCCGGGTCCCGCTGGTAGGCGCGGAGCCGGGGAGCCCAGGGCAACCGAGGCCGCGTGCCCTCGGAGACCAGTCGGCGAACATGGACGCTGGGGTCTCTGGCCCACTGGCGCAGGCGCGCAAGGGTCTCGCGTGGGTAGCGCTCCAGATAAGGGCGGATGGAGAACTCCGCGGTGAAGCGCTGGGTGAGCTCGTACTGCAGGCGCATGGCGGGCTCGAAGTGCCCCAGCCCATGCTCAGCGACATAGAGGACGTGGGGCAGGTAGAGGAACACGGACATGCCATGGCCCTCGGTCTGCTCCAGCCCTGGCCCGAGCGAGCCCACGAGGATGTTCGCGGCGTGCTCGAAGTCGGTGGGCAGGGCGCGGTGCAGGGCACTTTTGATGTGGCGCGCACGGTCCATGAGTTCCAGCGAGCCAAGGCCCTCGGAGGCCTCCGCCACGAAGCGACGCTCGGGGAAGGCGGACCAGGCGGTGCGCAGCATGGCGGCGATACGGCGTACCGCGCCCTCATCGAAGAACGTCTTGAGTGCTTCGGCCATGGCCGCGCATGTTAGCGACGAATCGCCTCGCGGCGACTGCCAGTTGCGTCACGGCGTCTCGCGCTCGCCGAGCACGACCTTGGCCTCCAGGAAGGCCCGCGCCTCGCGCCCCATCACCCACTGGCGCACCTCGGCGATGAGCTCGTTGAGCGGTACGTCGTCCCGGTACGGCTCGCGGAGCACCGGCATCCGTGCGTGGAACTCGCGCACCACGGGGCTCAAGCGCTCGGCGTCTCCCGGGGGCAACAGGTGCGAGGCCTGCCGGCAGGCCGCCACCGCCACCGCGAGAATGGTCCCCACGTTCTCCACCAACTGGCGCGAGCGCCGCGCCGCCGTCAGCCCCATGCTCACCACGTCCTGGTTCTGCCCATTGGAGGAGATGGACTTGATGGACGATGGCGCCGCCAGGTTCTGGTTCTCCGAGGCGATGCTGACCGCCAGGTACTGCCCGCCCTGGAAGCCCAGGCCCAGCCCCGTGTTCCTGTACGCCAGGAACGCCGGCAGCGCGCCATTGAGGTGCGGATCCACGAGCCGGTTGAGCTGCCGCTCGGCCAGCACGCCCACCTCCGTGAGCGCGATATTGAGGTAATCGCACGCCATGGCGACGTACTGGCCGTGGAAGTTGGCCCCGTGGAAGCTCGTCTCCGGCGTGTCGAAGATGAGCGGGTTGTCGTTGACGGAGCTGGCCTCCTCCTCGACGGCGCGCCGGCAGAAGTCCAGCGTCTCCACCACCATGCCCAGCACCTGGGGCACCGCGCGCAGCGAGTAGGCGTTCTGCAGGTACATCTTCGTGTCCACCACTCCAGCGCCCGCTGGAGCCTGGGCGCGCATGGCCTCCATCAGCGCCTCGTGCCCTCGCGCCAGGGAACCTCCCGCCAGGAGCTCCCGCATCGCCCGCGCCACCGACACCTGCCCCGCGTGGTTCTTCAGCGCGTTGCCTCGGTGCTCGAAGGGCTGGGTGGAGCCTCCGAGGCACTGCACCACGTCGGCGGACACCAACAGCGCCAGCCGCAGCAGGTGGTAGCTGTCCACGAGCGCCAGCGCCGCCACCGCCGTCATCGGCGCCGTGCCGTTGATCAGCGCCAGCCCCTCTTTGAAGCCGGGGACGAGCGGCCGCAGCCCATGCTCCTCCAGCACCACGGCCGCCTTGCGCCGCCTGCCCTCGTAGCGCACCTCGCCCTCGCCGATGAGCGCCAGCGCCATCTGCGCCAGCGGCCCCAGGTCACCGCTGGCTCCCAGGGAGCCCTGCTGGGGGATGATCGGATGGATGCGCCGGTTGATCAGCTCCTCAAGCAGGTGAGCCCCCTCGATGCTGACACCGGAGTAACCCTGGGCCAGGCAGTTGAGCCGTACCGCCATCACCGCCCGCACCACCTCGTCCGGGAACGGCTCGCCCCAGCCCGCCGCGTGTGAGCGCAGCAGGTTGTACTGCAACTGAGAGCCATGCTCGGGAGGAATGGCGACGCGGATCATCTCCCCGAAGCCGGTGTTGACGCCGTAGATAGGCTCCTGGCGCAGCCCCCACTCCTGCACCCGCGCATGGGTGGCCTCGATGGCCCGCTCGCACTCCGGCGCGAGCTCCACGCCCACGCCGTCCACCGCCACGCGCCAGATGTCGAAGATCGACAAGCGCTCCCCGTCGACCACCTGCCGGGCCGAAGCCCCTGCCTCGCTCATCCCCCACCCCTACCGCAGGCGCGGCTCCGAGCGGAGCCACCGCCGAGGGGAATGTTCCGCTGTTGAGCACTCAGCAGAGCGCCTTGGGGAACCCGCTCAAACGGTGATGTGCCCTGAGAGGTAGAGCACGGCCTGTCCGGCGATATGCACCCGCTCGCCGAGGTCCTCGCACCGCAGCTCCCCGCCGCGCGCGGAGACCTGGCGGGCCCGCAGGCGCGACTTGCCCAGCCGCTTTGCCCAGTAGGGCACCAGCGAGCAGTGCGCCGAGCCCGTCACCGGATCCTCCGGCACGCCCGCGCGAGGGGCGAAGAAGCGCGAGACGAAGTCCACGTCCGTACCGGGCGCCGTCACCGCCACCGCGAACGTGTTCAGCGCGGAGAGCTTCGCCATGTCCGGGCGCAGCGCGCGCACCTCGGCCTCGGAGTCGAACACCGCCACCCAGTCCCGCGCGGCGAGCAGCTCGCGCGGAGCGGCCCCCAGCGCCTCGGCGAGCGCGGAGGACATCGCCAGGGGCTTGGGAGGCCGGGAGGGGAAGTCCAGCACCAGCCAATCCCCGTCCCGCGTCACCACCAGCGGCCCGGAGCGCGAGGCGAACTCCACCCGCTCCAGGCCCGGCTGCACGTGCTGGAAGAGGACGAAGGCCGCCCCCAGCGTGGCGTGGCCGCACAGGTCCACCTCCTGCGCGGGAGTGAACCAGCGCAGGTGCCAGCCGGCCGGCTCCTTCACGAAGAACGCGGTCTCCGAGAGGTTGTTCTCCAGGGCGATGGCCTGGAGCGTGGCGTCCGGAAGCCACGACTCCAGCGGAACGACAGCGGCGGGATTGCCCCCGAAGACGCGGGAACTGAAGGCATCCACCTGGAAGAGGCTCAGGCGCACTCGGACTTCCTTTCGTCGGTGCTCGCCTGGGGCAGCGGGGGCAAGCCGAGCGCCTCGAAATAGAGGGCGCGAACGCGCTCGGCAAGCGCCACGTCGTCACTTCCGAGCGACTCCACCGGCAGCGGCGGCAGCACGCGCACGCGCACCGAGGCGCGCGGCCCCATCCATGGCCCGTCTCCAGCGACGACGTCGGTGGTGCCCTCCAGCAGCACGGGCACCACGGGCACCTGCTCCTCGATGGCGAGGCGGAAGGCGCCGCGCTTGAAGGGCATTGGCTGGCGGGTGGGGGCGTAGGTGCCCTCGGGGTAGATGAGCACCGGTACCCCGCGTCGCAGCCACCCTCGGCAGTCGGCCAGCATCTGGTCCATGGCGTGGGCGTGCCCGCGCACCACGGGCACGTACTCCATGAGCCGCATCAGCCACCCCACCATGGGCACGTTGAAGAGGGAGGCCTTGGCGACGAACTTGAACGGATGGAACAGGCCCATGGCGCACAGGATGTCCGCCGCGGACTGGTGGTTGGAGACGATGATGACCGGCCCCGGGGGCAGCCGCTCACGGCCCTCCACGCGCACCCGCCAGCCGGGCATGGCCCGGAGGTAGAGGTAGTGGCACCAGCGGGAGACGAAGGCGTGCAGCAGGGCCCGGTTCCGGTCGAACGGCAGGGAGACGAGCCACAGCGACGCTCCGAGCACCACGCACACCGGCGCGGTGACCAGGAACACGAACCAGAACCAGCATGTGACGAGGTACTTCATAGGAAGGCGCCGGACAGCGGGGACGAGGTGAGCCTCGCACTCTCGAGAACCAACCAGGAAGTGCCCCCAGGTCGGTCCTTGTGAGCCGCCCCGCTGCTCCCCCGCTCCTGCTCCGAGCGAGGAGGCAAGCCGAGGCTCACCGGGTCGGCTGGGTGAGGTTGGCGGCGAAGTTCATCGCGTAGTTCACCTCCAGACCACCGTCGACGACGATGGTCTGCCCGTTGATATAGGAGGAGGCCTCGGAGCACAGCCACTCGATGGGGCGTGCAATCTCATCCGCGCTGGCGATGTGGCCCACGGGGACGTTGTCCTTCACGCGGGCCTCCAGGGCGTTCCAGGCCTCGCCCATGTAGAAGCGGCTGGAGTCGGTGTCGATGTAGCCCGGGTTCACGGCGTTGACGCGGATGCCAGAGCCGGTGAGCTCGGCGGCGAAGTACTTCACCAGCACCTCCATGGAGCCCTTCATGGCGCCGAGGAAGCCATGGAAGGGCAGCGGCATGCGCGAGTCCATGCCGGAGACGGCGACGATACGGCCCTTGCGGCCCTCCATGAGGGGCACGGCGCGCTGCACGCCGAGCACGAAGCTCTTCACGGTGACGTTGAACGTCTTGTCCATCTGGTGGAGCTTCATCTGCATCAGCGGCACGAAGGCGGTGGAGGCCGCGTTGGCGACGAAGGCATCCAGCCGGCCGAACTCCTGCTGGATGGTGTCGAACACCCCATTGAGGCTGGCCGGCTCGAGCTGGTCGGCGACCACGGTGCGGCAGCGCCGCCCGAGCGCTTCCACCTCCTGAGTGAGCGAGGCGGCGGACTCCTCGTCACGCCGGTAGGTGGAGACAATGTCATAGCCCGCCTTGGCGAGCCGCAAGGAGACGCAGCGGCCCACGCCGCGCGAGCCACCGGTGATGAGAGCCACGGGAGAGGAAGTCATGGCCCCAGGAAATACCACCTTCTGGGCCCGCCCGGAGCAGGAGCGTCGCTCAGGGCAGATTCTCCAGGCGGTCCGAGAGCAAGGCGGTGAGCAGCGTGGGCTGAGCCCTCTTGAGGTAGCCCACGCGAAGTTCTGGCAAAGCCACCTCCGCCAGCGGGAGGGGAAAAGGCCTGTATCCGAGGACGCGCTCGATGAGGAGTGCGAGCGTGCCCGCGAGAGGACGCACTTCGCTTGGAGGCTCCAGGAAGAGCTGCGCGGGCGTGGAGCGCTGGCGAAACCAGATGGCCTGGGTCGTCACATAGACACGGTACACAGGCGCCAACACACTGACGGCAGCAACGACCCGGGTCACGCGTTGGCCGCCATCGGCTTGCGATTCTTTCCGGTAGAGGCAGCAGCGAAGGCAGGCCGCCATCCTCGGCTGGGTGACATCTCCCGCTTCATCACCGGGAAACGCCTCATGGACCGCATCCAGCAGGCTGTCCCAATCCTTCCAGGCCAGTGCCTGCTCCCAGGCCGCGAGCCACCGCCCATACTCGGCGGTACGCTGATAGGGGTGAAGGGGCTGCTCGGGAGTGTCTGTCTCCACGGGGAAGCCCACGGGGTAATAGTGGTGTGCGACCCGGATGAGCTCCTCCCGAGTGAAGTCACTCATGGCGCAACACCACGCGGGAGATCGAAGTACACCGTCTCCACGCCCTGCGTGACGCATTCCGAGACGCGCGCCCCTTGGATTTGCTCACCCAGCACTCGCTCGTACTCCTCCTTGAAGGCAAGGCACAGCACCGCCAACATCTCCCCAGCGTGCGCCTTGGATAGAACCGTATGCGCGGAGCGGTTGGCCCGATACGCCGCGACCCGTTGCGCATCTTCCAAGGGAATGTCTCCCTGCTGCTGATTGCGTACCGGCAACCCCACCTCGAACTTACAAACGGTCGTGGCGCCGGAGTCCCCTTGGGTCATACGGGCGTGGATGCAGACAGCCCTCCACCCGCTCGGCGCCCTACGTGATACCGCGGTCACCGTCGTGAATTTGAAGTGCTGAGGGGTAATGCGCCCCGTCACGGTGTTGGGGCCGTGAGCGCATCCGCCCAGAACTCCGGCGACCAGAACTCCAGCGGCGACCCGTCGAAGGCACGAGGTGCTGATGAGAGGTGGCCGCATGCATCTCCTCGAAGGACCGAGCATACCGCAGGCTCTACTCATCCTGGGCCTCCACTCTCTCAAAACGAGAATCACCGAAATGTGACGGCACGACAAATCAAGGCCTTGGAAGCTGGCACTGCCCTTGCTCCAGGTGAGATACGTCCCCTCACTTCCAGGAGAATCCCATGTCCCAGTCCCTGACCGTCCTCGTCACCGGTGCCACGGGCCAGCAGGGCGGCTCGGTCGCCCGCGCGCTGCTCAAGAAGGGCCACAAGGTGCGCGCCCTCACCCGCAAGCCGGACTCCAAGGGGGCCCTGGCCCTGCAGAAACTCGGCGCGGAGCTGGCCGTGGGCGACTTCGATGACCGCGACTCGCTGGCGCGCGCGATGAGCGGCGTGGACGCCGTCTACATCATGGGCACCCCCTTCGAGGCGGGCGAGAGCACCGAGACGCGCCAGGGCATCACCGCCGTGGACGCCGCCAAGGCCGCGGGCGTGAAGCACATCGTCTACAGCTCGGTGGGAGGAGCCGACCGCAACACCGGCATCCCCCACTTCGACAGCAAGTTCGCCGTCGAGCAGCACCTGGCCAAGGCGGGGGTCCCCTACACCATCGTCGCGCCCGCCTTCTTCCAGGACAACCTCCTCAGCCCCATGTTCGTCGGCGGCATGAAGGCCCAGGGTGTCGTCGCCATGGCCCTCTCGGCGAAGCGCCCGCTGCAGCAGATCTCCGTGGAGGAGATCGGCGCCTTCGGAGCGCTGGTGCTGGAGCAGCGCGAGAAGTTCCAGGGCAGGCGCGTGGACATCGCCTCCAACGAGCTGACCGGGGAGCAGCTCGCCGCCACCTTCTCGCGCGTCTCCGGCAAGCCGCTGCGCTACATGGAGGTGCCCATCGAGCAGGTGCGTGCGCGCAGCGAGGACCTGGCCCGCATGTTCGAGTGGTTCGAAAAGGTGGGCTACAGCGCCGACATCGCCGCCCTGCGCCGAGACCACCCCGAGGTGGGCTGGCGCTCCTTCGAGGACTGGGCACAAGCCCAGGACTGGAAGGCACTGCTCGGCGCGTGAGTCCGGCCGGCAAAGCCCAGGACAAAGCTTTATAAGGTGTAGCCGCACAACTACCGCCGTCTTCGGAGGGAGCCAGCATGGAAGCGCAGGGTCTCCACATCGAAACCACCCCGCGCGAGGGCGAGCCGATCGTCTCCGCGGGCCGGCCGGACCCGTGCATCGTGGTGCTCTTCGGCGCCACGGGAGACCTGGCCCAGCGCAAGCTCTTCCCCGCGCTCTTCGAGCTGCAGCGCTCGGGGCTCTTGCCCGAGCACTTCGGGCTGGTGGCCTTCAGCCGCTCGGCGCAGGACGACGACGCCTTCCGCGCGCAGGTGAAGGAGGGCCTCCAGCGCTTCGCCCGTACGCAGCCGTTGGACGAAGCCGCCTGGGAGCACTTCGCCTCGCGGCTGGAGTGCATCTCCGGCGGGTATGACGACCCGGCCGCCTTCGCGCGGCTGCGCGAGCGGCTGGAGGCCACGGAGAAGCGCCAGGGCACAGGGGGCAACCAGCTCTACTACCTGGCCACGCCCGCCTCCACCTTCCCCACGCTGCTCAAGGGCCTGGCGGGAGCGGGGCTGCTGCCGCGCGAGGAGCAGCCCGGCCAGAAGCCCTGGCGGCGACTCGTCATCGAGAAGCCCTTCGGCAGGGACCTGGAGACAGCGCGCGAGCTCAACCGCAACCTGGCCTCCGTGCTGGACGAGCGGCAGATCTTCCGAATCGACCACTATCTGGGCAAGGAGACGGTGCAGAACCTGCTGGTGTTCCGGTTCGCCAACACCATCTTCGAGCCGCTGTGGAACCGCAACTACGTGGACCACGTGGAGATTACGGCGGCGGAGACGCTCGGCATGGAGGGCGGGCGCGGGCGCTTCTATGACGAGACGGGCGTCATCCGCGACATGGTGCAGAACCACCTGTTGCAGGTGCTGGCGCTGTGCGCGATGGAGCCGCCCACCTCGTTCGGGGCGGAGGACATCCGCGACGAGAAGAACAAGGTGTTCCGCGCGCTGCGCTCGGTGGAGGGCGGCGAGGTGGGCAGCCACGTGGTGGTGGGCCAGTACCAGGGCTTCCGAGAGGAGCAGGGCGTGGCGAAGGACTCGCGCACGCCCACCTACGTGGCGATGCGGATGAACGTGGACAACTGGCGCTGGAAGGGCGTGCCCTTCTACCTGCGCGCGGGAAAGAAGCTGTCCAAGCGGGTGACGGAGGTGTCCATCCACTTCAAGCCGGTGCCCATCAGCCTGTTCTCCACGAGCGACGCCTGCCAGCGGCTGGAGCCCAACGTGCTGCGGCTGCGCATCCAGCCGCAGGAGGGCATCGCGCTCTCGTTCGAGTCCAAGGTGCCGGGAGAGGACGTGAGCATCGCCGGCGTCACCATGGACTTCGCCTACGCGGAGAGCTTCCGCAAGCCGGTACCGGAGGCCTACGAGCGGCTGCTGCTGGACTGCATGCGCGGCAACGCCACCCTGTTCGCGCGCAAGGACAGCGTGGAGCAGGCGTGGGCGTACGTGACGCCCATCCTCCAGGCGCTGGAGTCGGGAGTGGGAGGGCCCATCCACACGTACGCGCCAGGCAGCGCGGGGCCGGATGCGGCGGCGGCGATGCTCTCGAAAGAGGGGCGGCGCTGGACGGTGCTCAAGTGAGCCGGCCCGCCCCCATCGTCGTGGAGGCGGAGGCGCTGGTTCCGCGCGCGGCGGAGTGGCTCACCGAGGCGCTCACCCGGGCACTCGCGGGCGGCGGCCGGTGCAGCATCGCGCTCTCGGGAGGGAAGACAACGGGCCCCATCTACCGCCAGCTCGCGGGCAAGGACCTGCCGTGGGAGCGAGTGGACTTCTACTTCGCGGACGAGCGCTGCGTGCCGCCGGACCATCCGGAGAGCAACTACCTGCTCGCGGAGGAGACGCTGCTGCGCCCGCTGGGCATCAAGCGTGAGCAGGTCCACCGCATGGAGGGGGAGCGCGAGGACCGGGACGCGGCCGCGCGGGACTACGAGGCCTTGCTGCCCCCGGTGCTGGACGTGGTGGTGCTGGGCATGGGCGAGGACGGTCACACAGCCTCGCTGTTTCCGGGCGGCTCGGAATTGCAGGAGAAGGAGCGGCGGGTGCTGGCGGTGGTGGGCCCCAAGCCACCACCGTGGCGGCTGACGTTGACCCTGCCGGTGCTGTCCGGAGCGAGGCAGGCGCTGTTCGTGGTGTCCGGCGCGGGCAAGCGGGACGCGGTGCGGCGGGTGCTGGCGGGAGAGGACCTCCCGTCGGCGCGGATCGCGCAGGCCGTGTGGATCATGGATCGGGCGGCGGCGGGGCAATGAGTTGAAGGCGCCGAGCGAGTCGCGGCGCCACGAGGAGAGCCAGATGACCTCAGCAGCGAAGTTCCAGTTCGGAGTGGCTGGCATGGGCGTGATGGGCGCCAGCCTCGCGCTCAACATCGCCGACCGCGGCTTCAAGGTGGCGGCGTGGGACCGGCACCCGGAGAAGATTGACGAGATCCACGCGAAGCACGGGCACCCGGAGATGAAGGGTACGGGCTCGCTGGAGGAATTCGTCGGCATGCTCGAGCGCCCGCGCCGCATCCTGCTGATGGTGACGGCGGGCGCGGCGGTGGACCAGATGATGGACCGGCTGACACCGCTGCTCTCCCCGGGAGACGTGGTGATCGACGGGGGCAACTCCTGGTTCCAGGACACCCAGCGCCGCGAGAAGGCCTACCGGGAGAAGGGCCTGCACTTCATCGGCATGGGCGTCTCCGGAGGCGAGGAGGGCGCACGCCACGGTCCCTCGCTGATGCCCGGAGGCCCCGCCGAGGCCTACGCCCTGCTGCGCCCCGTGCTGGAGGCGATCGCCGCTCGCGCGGAGTCCGGCCTGTGTGTCACCCACGTGGGTCCGGATGGCGCGGGCCACTTCGTGAAGATGGTCCACAACGGCATCGAGTACGCGGACATGCAGCTGCTGGCGGAGACGTACGACGTGCTGCGCCGGGGCCTGGGTCTGTCTGCGGACGCGCTAGCGGACACCTTCACGAAGTGGAACGAGGGCATCGCCGAGTCCTTCCTGCTGGAGACTACCCTCAAGGTGCTGCGCAAGAAGGATGCGGAGACGGGCAAGCCGCTGGTGGACCTGGTGTTGGACAAGGCGGGCCAGAAGGGCACCGGCAAGTGGACGGTGCAGGTGTCGCTGGACCTGGGCATCCCCGTGCCCTCCATCGCCTCGGCGCTGGATGCGCGCAACCTCTCGGCGATGAAGGACGAGCGCGTGGCCGCGAGCGCGAAGCTCCCCGCGCCGCCCCTCACGCTCACGGCCGAGGAGAAGGCGAACCTCATCTCCTGGGCGCACGACGCGCTCTACGCCGCGCGGGTCGTCACCTATGCGCAGGGCATGCGCCTCATCCAGGCGGCCTCGAAGGAGTACCACTGGAACGTGTCGCTGGCGGAGATGGCCCGCATCTGGCGTGGCGGCTGCATCATCCGCGCGAAGCTGCTCACCCCGCTGCGAGAGGCCTTCACCCAGCAGCCGGACTTGCCCAACCTCATCGTCTCGGAGGCCTTCGCGCCGGTGCTGACGAAGATGGCGCCAGCGTGGCGGCAGCTGGTGGGCACGGCGACGCGGCTGGGCATCCCCGTGCCGGTGTTCTCCTCGAGCCTGGCGTACTTCGACAGCTACCGCAGCGCCGAGCTGCCGCAGAACCTCACCCAGGCCCAGCGCGACGCCTTCGGCGCCCACACCTACCAGCGCCGGGACAAGCCCGAGGCGGGCTTCGTCCACTCCGACTGGAGCTGATCCCCGCCGCCCTCAGTTGATGGGGTACGAGTGGGTAAACAGGAAGAGGAACAGGCCCTGGAGCATGGCGAACGCCGTAATCACCGGCGTGCGGAAGTCAGGGTACTTCTCCAGCAGGTACGCCATCGGCAGGAACGCGGGCCAGCAGGCCTGCGTGTAGCGCCCCAGCCCCAGCAGGCCGATGCACCAGAGGGCGATCATCAGCCCCACGCCAAACCCCGCCAGCCCCCACCACTGGCGCCGGGACAGCAGCGCCAGCGCGCCCACGCCCGGGATGGCCGAGAGCACCACATACGCGTGGATCTGCGGCTCCCACCGCGAGGTATCCGAGAAATACTGCCCCAGCCCATACCAGGCGCCCTCGCCCCACCCTTCGGAGCGCGCGTGCAGGAACGCGAGCGGATCGCCAAAGCGATACGCGAGGAAGACGCTGTAGGTACCGGCCACCACGAAGGGCAGCACCAGCCCCAGGAAAGCGGGGTGGAACACGAAGCGCAGCGGCTTGCGTCCCCGCTCCAGCAACTGCATGACGAGCAGCGACAGCCCGGCGACGACGGTCAGGTGCCGGCCGAGGATTCCCACGCCCAGCACCACCCCAGCCCACAGATGCCGCCCGCGCAGGGCCAGGTAAATGGCCGTCACGCTGGTGAGGAACATCAGGGACTCGGGGTAGCCCGTCGCGTGGAAGAAGCTGAACGGCCACGCGGCGAGCAGGGCCACGCCGGTGCGGGCCACCGACTCCCCCTCCAGCGCCTCGAACAGCCGGTAGGTGACCACGAGCCCCGCCGCGCCAAACAGGTTGGCCCACAGCACCAGCGCATAGGGCAGCGGCATCCCCGTGAGCTGATGCAGCCAGCGGCCCAGCAGGGGGAACAGCGGGAAGAAGTTGGACCAGAGTGGGTCCTGGTAGCCGAGCTGGGCGATGCGGACGAACCAGCCACAGTCCCACCAGCACAGGGAGTCCACGCCCGGATGATCCAGGATGGCCGCGCCCCGGTGCAGCCGGGGGTCGATCCTCAGCCCCCAATGCGAGAGCAGAACAATGGCCACCCGGCTCATCGCGAACACGGCGAGCGGGAAGCGCATCCACCGATACTTCTCCATCCAGGGAGCGTTCACGTGCGCTAGGCCGCCGCGATGGCCAGCTTCGAGGTGAGCGCCGCGGTGAAGGCCGTGGCGCGCAGCAGCACCTCGACGCCCTTGAGCACCCGCTGCAGGTTCTGCCGGGCCGCGATGTCCTTGGCCGCCTCGGCGAGGATGGTCTTGAGTTCGTCTTTGTTGTCGTCCAGGAGCTGCTCGATGCGCAGGACGCTCGCCGCCTTGTAGGTGCCCAGCACCGCCAGACACCGGGTGATGTGCCGCTGCGCCGACAGCCGCTCCTGAAAGTCCGGGCTGGTGCTGTTGATGATCTCCAACAGCTCCAGGTCCGCCTCCAGCTGGGCGATCTTCCGCTGCCGCTCGGCTTCGGTGAGCTCCGTCTTGCGCACGATGTCCTGGACGGCGAGGAGCGCCGCCTCCACCTCCTTCACCCTCTCCTCGGCGCGCGTCCCCGCCTCGCCCCGGTCGTGGATGTCCTGCAGCTCCTTCTTGGAGACGCCGAGCTTCTGGACCAACCCCTTGAGCTCCGTGGCTACCGCCTTGTAGTCCGCCATGGCCTATTTCTCCTTGAGCGAGTTGAGCCTGGGCCAGAACTCGATGAACTTATCGAGCCCCTCGTCCACCTGATCCAGCCGCTTCTGCGCCTGCTGGCCCACCTCGGTCAGCACGGGCATGAGCGCGTTCTGCTGATCCGTCTGTTGGACCTCCTGGTTGAAGGCGACGAGCTGCCGGCCCGCCTCCGCCAGGGAGTCCGCGAACTGCTGGGGTGGCGACTGGTTCAGGTACTGGTGGAGCGCCTTCTCCGTCTCGACCACCTGCCGGGTGTGCGAGACCACCTCGCCATAGAGCTGCGAGAGCTGCTTGCGCTGCGCGTCCGCGGTGGCGAGCGCCGCCGAGACACGCTCGTTCTCCGCGTCCACCGCCTCCACCAGGTGGTAGAGGATGACCTTGTTGCGCGTCACCTGGATGAACTCGGCCGAGTCGCCCTTGGGAGCGGTCAGCATCTCGCGCAGCGAGTAGATCCTCCGAGCGTTGGCGATCCGGCTCTCGAACGAGGCGATCTCCCGGAGGGCCTGCGCGTCCACCCGGGCCGCGTCCGCCAACAACCCATCGATGGGCTGCTGGCTGGCCTCCAGCTCCTTCGCCAGGGCCTCGAAGTATTGCTTCTCGATGTCCTCCAGCTTGCGGATCCCCCTGCCGCCCACGCACCCGGAGAGGAGCGCCGCGACAAGCACCAGACTCCACCCTGCTCCATGGCCAGTTCGCGTGCGCATCACTTCGCCTCCTCCTTCGAACCCTTCGCCAGGTCGCGCAGGCTCGGGAACTCGTCCGGGCTCACCGCCGCGCCCGCCGCCGCGGCCTTGGCGATCGCCGCACCATCGATGGTCGCATCCGTGCCGAGGTACTCGTCGATGACGCCGTGGAAGGAGCGCATGACACCGAGCTGGGCCTCGAGGTGCGCCAGCTTGGTATCCAGCGTCGCGGCCTGCTGCTTCAGCCCCGCCGCCGCCTGCACATGGGTCAGCTCCTCATCCGTGAGCGCCAGTTGCCGCTCCAGACCGCGCAGGGCCTGGGTCTGCAGCCGCACCCGTTGCTCCTTCGCCGCGCGCGCGCCCTCCCCCTCCGCTTCCTGGGCTTGGAGCCTGACCAGCGCCGCCTGGAGCTTCTCGACCTGCGCCCCTAGCGTGACGCGCTTCTCGGCGAGCGTCACCCCCTCGAGCTTCATCCACCAGTCGAAGTTGTCTCCCCAGAAGCGATAGCCGGACGCGATGCCGTTGCCGAGCGCCAGGAAGTCATTGGCGGTGGAGTCCGGCACGCCCTGCGAGAGCTTGGGCGCGCTGTTGAACCGGATGCCCAGGGACTGGCCGTATGTCAGCGTGGAGAACTGGTCCTGAGCGATCTGATCCAGGTCCCTGCCCATCATCTGGGAGATGTACGCCTGACGCTGCCGCTCCGCGAGCTTGACGTAGTAGTCGGCGAGCGTGGCGCGGTAGCCCTGAACGGAGCTCCTCAGGGTCTCGAGGTTCTGCCCGTGAAGCCTCGAGGCCTCCTTCGTGGCCGCGGGTGTCGCACAGCCACTGACCAGCGCGAGCGCCACCAGCCAGCAGCAACTCCAAGTCAACCGGTTCATATGCCCCTCGGCGCCACGCATCGGCGCAGTCATCATGAAAGGAGGGGCACGCCAGCCAAGTCAACGACAGAACCGCGCTCAGGCGGGCTTGAGCGCGCCTCGCAGCTCCGCGCGGCGGATCTTTCCGCTCACCGTCTTTGGAAGCTCGGTGACGAATTCGATCTCCCGCGGGTACTTGTACGGGGCGGTGATGCGCTTGACGTGCTCCTGTAGCTCCATGGCGAGCTCGGGCGAGGGGGTGTGCCCGGGCGCCAGCACCACGAACGCCTTGATGCGCTGGCCGATGCGCTCGTCCGCCACGCCAATGACCGCCGACTCGGCCACCGCCGCGTGCTCCAGCAGCGCCGACTCCACCTCGAAGGGCCCCACCCGGTAGCCCGAGGTCTTGATGACGTCATCGGCCCGCCCCACGAACCACAGGTAGCCGTCCGCGTCCTGCACCGCGCGGTCCCCCGTCACGTACCAGTCCCCCCGGCGGCAGGCCTGGTTGGCCGCCTCGTCCCCCAGGTAGCCCTGGAACAACCCCACGGGCCGCTCCGGCGCCACCCGCACGGCGATGTCTCCCTCTTGCCCCGTGGGTACCTCCTGGCCGTGCTCGTCGATGACCGCCACCGTGAAGCCCGGGGAGGGCTTGCCCATCGAGCCCACGCGAGGCTCCAGCGAAGGGAACATCCCCACCACCATCACGGTCTCCGTCTGCCCGTAGCCCTCACGGATGTGCAACCCGGTGGCCTTCTTCCAGGAGTCGATGACCTCCGGGTTGAGCGGCTCCCCCGCGCTCACCGCATGGCGGATGGAGGACAGATCGAACTGAGACAGGTCCTGCAGCACGAGGGCCCGCCACGCCGTGGGCGGCGCGCAGAAGGTCGTCACCTTCTGTCGCTCCAGCATCTTGAGCACCTTGGCCGCGTCGAAGCGCCCCCGGAAGTCGTAGACGACGTTGCACGCGCCCTGGCTCCAAGGGCCGAAGAGCTTGCCCCAGGCGCACTTGGCCCAGCCCGTATCCGAGAGCGTGAGGTGTCGATCCTCCGGCGTCAGGTCCAGCCAGTAGCGCCCGGTAATCTGGTGCCCCAGGCCATAGCTGGCCTGGGTATGGAGCACCATCTTCGGCATGCCCGTGGTGCCGGAGGTGAAGTAGATGAGCATCGGATCCTCCGCCCGCGTGGGCCCGAAGCTCGAGCCGTGCGCACCCGTGCCCGAACCCGGTTCGTAGCGCACCCACGGCGCGGGTGCCTCGCCCACGGCCACCCAGTTCTCTACCCTCCCGTTGCCCACCAACCCCTCGAAGCGGTCCAGGCAGCTCGCCTCGCTGATGACCGCCTGCGCATCCGAGGCCGAGAGCCGGTAGCGGATGTCCTTGGGCGTGAGCATGGGCGTGCCAGGCATGAAGACGATGCCAGCGCGGATGCAGCCGAGCACCACGAACCACCACTCCGGCACCCGGGGCATGAGGATGAAAACCCGGTCTCCCCGCCGAATGCCGAGGCTCGAGAGGAACTGCGCCGCGTGCAGCGAGCGCTGCTTCAGCTCCGCGAAGGTGAAGCGCCGCTCCCGCCCCGCTTCGTCGGACCACAGCAACGCCAGCGACTCCGGACGCTCGGCGGCGTACCGGTCGATGACGTCGGTGGTGAAGTTGAAGTGCTCGGGCCGCTCCCACTGAAAGGACCGGCGGACGGCCTCATAGTCGCTCATGTTGCGCGGGGACGCAGGAGACATGGCCACACTCCGTCAAGAGATGCGCCGAGCATGGCATGGGCCTTGGATGAGTGGCGGCGCTATCTGAAGGCGTAACGCCCGCTCGCGAACATCCCGCCTGCATCCAAGCCATGTCAGACAGAGGTGATGGGATGGAGGGCAACTGCAACGAGGAGGGTGGCGGACATGGAACGGATGGGGCTCGTTTGGCAAGTGGAGCAGGAACTGGAGCGCGTCATCTCGCAGGGCCAGCTACCGCAAGGGGGACACCTGCCCGCCGAGCACACGCTGGCGCAGCGCTACGGTGTCTCCCGAGCCACGGTGAGAGAGGCGCTGCTGAAGCTGGCCGCCCGAGGGTTGGTGGTGCAGCACCCTGGGCGCAGAAGCCGCGCGGTGGCGCTGGAGCAGGCGTTGACGCTGGAGAACCTGAGCGTGGCCCTGCACGCGAGGAAACAAGCCCCCACCCAGAGTCGCCAGCTGCTGGAAGGCTTCTGGGCACTCAAGCGCGAAACCGCGGTGGAGCTGCTGAGTGCCTGCTGCGAATGCGCCAGCGAGGCGGACTTGAAGCGGCTGCAGGAGGCCTGCTTGAGCCTGGAGGACGCGGTGCGCTGGGAGCCGCAGGCTCGCTGGGCCCAGCTCGAGTTCGAGTTGCTGCGGCTGGCGGCACGTGTGGCCGAGCGGCCGGGACACCTGCTGCTGCTGCAATCCCTGGAGCGCTCCTTCTGGGGCATGGTGGACCGGGTGGTGCTCCAGTCGGACAGCCAGTCCGTCCTGCAATGGGCGAAGTGTGCTTATGAAGGCCTGACTCAACGGGACGCGCAGGCCCTGAGGCGACAGCTCCCGGCACTGCTCCAGGCCAGCGATGAACACCTGCTGCGCAACGTGTGGGCGGCTCACGAAGCCCCCCAGTCCCTCCCCATCGAGACACTGCCCAACCCTGCACGCTCCGTAGAACTTGAGCCTGTCGGGAGCGAGCCGCCACCCGCGCAACTATCTGCTGGCACCGCGGCACGTGCGTCCAAGCCTGCGAAGGAGGACAAGTGTACGGAACGTTTCGCGGTCCCGACTGCACCTGAGCACCGGGAGATTCCAGCACCGGGGGATGCTGCACCCCCTCCCAGCCCCACCTCCGAAGTCCGCCAGTGTGCCCACGTCAGCGCCTCCGCCTCCCAGTGGGGACCGGCCGGAGGCGGGCTCTCCAAAGCTGTCTGGTTGTCAGACAGGTTTCTGCCAGTCGCTGTCGACGGGCGGCCCTGGTCGGGGGCTCCCTCTGTCTGTTTCGGCGCTCCCCCAGGGGCACTGGGCTTGGACGTGGCACTGCGGTGCTTCCGCCCGCCTTGTCGGACTCCAAACGAGCGCTTCTGCCACGCCTCGCTCGCTCCAGACCCGAGCGATGAGAGCTCGCACGGCCAGGGAGCAGCCGATGTCCCCTAGGGCTTCCAAGCCGCTCAGCCCTGGCCCGACTCCCACGCACCTCTTTGAAATCAGAGGGCTTTCATACCGCTCTGTGAGCTGCCGAGGAGGGGAGCACGAATCGCCTCGCTCGCGGTGCCTGCGGACCAGGGAGGGCGCGGCCGCCAGGGGGTTGGCGGCCAGGCGCAGCGGGAAGGGAGCTTCTTCTCCAATTGTCCGAGGTGCCGCAACTGGAACGAAAGGACCTGCTTTTGACGCGTTACCTCAGACTCGTGCCGCTCCTGTTGGTGCCCATGGTGGCGTCCGCCTCCACCCTCTGGAAGGGAGACTTCGAGCCCGGCAACCTCTCGCAGTGGACGAAGTCCCAGAGCGTCTCTTCGGATCGCCTGCTCGTCGTCACCGACATGGTGCGCGAGGGCAAGTACGCGCTGAAGGCGACCGTGCGCAAGGGCGATGACCCCATCGGCGCGAGCGGTAACCGCAACGAGCTGGTGTACCTGAGCCGCGAGACGACCGGTAACGAGTACTTCTACAAGTGGAGCACCCTCTTCCCCGCGAACTACCCGTCAGCCAACAAGTGGCAGGTGTTCGCGCAGTGGCACCAGGATGGGTGCTGCGGCTCACCTCCGCTGGAGTTCTACGTGGTGGGCGAGCAGATGCGCATGCGCGTGGGAGGCTCCAACGGCAAGATCGTCTGGACCGCTCCGCTGGTGCGCGACAGCTGGCATGACTTCGTGCTGCGAGTGAAGTGGTCCTCGGACCCGAAGGTGGGCTTCGTGGAGATGTACAAGAACGGCAAGCTCGTCGTTCCTCGCACGATGGCCGCCACGCAGTTCGGCAAGGAGAAGAACTACCTGAAGCTGGGGCTCTACCGAGACGCCTCCATCTCCCCTGTGGGCGTCGTCTACCATGACGGCTTCACCATGGGGACGAAGCTGGAGGACGTGATGCCGCCGGCCCCCGCGCCCACGCCCGTGACGACGCCTGAGCCCACGCCCGCGCCGCCGCAGGAGACCGCGCCCGCGCCGCAGCCCGCGCCCACGCCGCAGCCCCTGCCCGAGGTGGAGCTGCCCTCGACCCTCAATCCCACGCCGGACTTCAGCACCTTCCCGAGTGATCCGGAGGGGCCTCCCGGCGATCTGGGTGCCGGCCCGATGCCCCAGGGCTGTGGTGCCTCCGCCAGCGGTGGCATGCCCCTGGTTGTCGCGGCCGCCCTGCTGGGTGTGATGATGCTCACGCGGCGCCGCCAGGCGCTCGCCCGGGCGCGCTCGCGTAACCGGTAGCGCCCTGCTCTCACGGGTCGGGCACCTCCGGCCCGTGAGCTTCGCTGCTCTCCCAGGGAGCAGCCTCGCTGTGCTTCCAGCTCGGGACGTGGGGCCTCAGTATCTCGTCAGAGGCATCTCCCGCGGATGCAGAGGTCCCATGCGCTCCCTTGTCCTGCTCTGGCTCGTTTCCCTGGTGGCTTGTAGTGGCGTGCAGCCGGCGCAGTCGTCCGCCGACACGACGGACCGTCCTCGGACGACGCTGGAGGTGCGGAACCGGCATCCGGTGGATGTCGACCTCTACGCGCTCGACAGGACCCAGCGCGTGCGAATGGGCACGGTGCCAGCCCGCAGGACCCGCACCCTCGTCATTCCTCCCCAGCTGCTCACCGAAGGGGCAGGCAGGCTCCGTTTCCAGGCCGAGGCCCTGGGCTCGGACAACCTGCTGACCCGCGAGGAGGAGCTGCTGGTGCGCGAGGGAGAGCAGCTCTCATTGACGCTTCAGTGAGCCTCAGGGCTTCAGCGCCGGCAATCCCCAGGATTGACGTGCGGCCTCATACTCGGCCTCGGGGAGCTGCAGCAGCAGGCTGCGCGGCTCGAGGGTGGCCAGGACACGTTCGAACTCCTTCTTCTCCAGCGCCGTGCAGCCCACGGTGGGCTTACCGGGCCCACGCCAGATGTGGATGAAGATGCAGCTTCCGGCCCCGGGGACAACCGCCTTGGCGTCTTCCAGGCCGTTGTGGTCCACCGTCAGCAGCAGCTCGTAGACGCCATCCTTGCGGCGAAGCACCTCCGCCGATTTCCACTGGACCTTCTCGCCCTGAGCGAGGTCCACGAGCTGGTTGTAAGCAGCGGAGGCTCCATCATCGACACAGAAGGAGCGCTGGGTAGAGGGTGCGTAGGGAAGCCGCAGCCCCGAAGGAGGCTGCGCCCCGTAGCCGCGCACACGTCCCAGGCGGAACAGCCCAGCCGGGGCCCGGCCGTCCCCCTCGCGCTTGATGGGATTGCGGGCCTCCGCCGGTGGCTGCGACAGGCCGCGGCCCCAGCCCAGTCCCGCCCGCCCGACGTTCACCTTCATCGGGCTGCCGAGCTGGCGCCAGCCGTCGCCGTCGCGTGTCAGCATCCACAAGTGCCCGGTGGGAGCATCCCAACCGGGAGTGGTGACAACGAGCACCGTCCCCTTCTCGGTGAGCGCGGCCCGGAGTCCCGGGCCTTCGACGGGAAGCTCGACCCCTGCCGCGGACACCACCAGAGGAAAGAGCAGACTCAAGAGAGCCAAGGCATTCGCGCGCTTCATTCTTCCTTTCCGGGAGGCCCAACCGCTGCGCCACCCGCCGGCCATCGTCCGGATCTCATGGGGTGAAGTGCCGCACCATACGCTCCTGCACGTCGGGATGGGCCTGATAGCCTGCGCCTATGAGCTTCTCGCCTCATCCCTTCACCCTTCGACAGCTCCAATACGTCGTCGCGGTCGCGGACGCGCTGAGCTTCCGGAAGGCGGCGGAACGCTGCCATGTGTCCCAACCCTCCCTCAGCGCGCAGCTGGCGCAGCTCGAAGGGGTCCTGGGAGCGCGCCTCTTCGAGCGTGATCGCCGGCGCGTGCTGCTCACGTCCGCGGGCAAGGAGCTGGTGGAGCGCGCCCGGAGACTGCTCGTCGAGGCGGACGAACTCGTGGAGGCTGCCCGGCGTGCGGGTGACCCCTTGAGCGGCACCCTGCGGGTGGGCGTGATTCCCACGGTGTCCCCCTACCTCCTGCCCACCGTGACTCCCGCGCTTCGCAAGAGCTACCCCCGGCTCAAGGTGCTCTGGCTCGAGGACAAGACCGAGGTGCTGACTCGAGAGCTGGAGCGGGGCGCGCTGGATGCCGCGCTCGTAGCCCTGGAGGCGGACATTGGAGATGTGGAGTCGGAGGTCATCGCCGAGGACCCGTTCGTCCTCGTGGTGCCGAAGGACCATCCTCTCGGGGCGCGGAAGGACGAGGCCTCGCCGGCGGAGCTGCGCGGGGAGGACGTGCTGCTGCTGGATGAGGGGCACTGCTTTCGAACCCAGGCCCTGGCGCTGTGCTCCAAGGCTCGCGCACACGAGCTCGAGTTCCGCGCGACGAGCCTCACTACCCTCACACAGATGATCGCCTCGGGAGCCGGAGTTACCCTGCTACCCAAACTGGCGGTGCCCACGGAGGTGCAGCGCTCGCAGCTCCGAGCGCGCCCCTTCGCGGAGCCAGCCCCCAAGCGGACGCTCGCCCTCATCTGGCGGAAGCGCTCCTCCCTCGCCGGAGCGCTCAAGCAGGTCGCGACGACCCTCAAGAGCGTCTATCCCGGGAGCTAGCGTGGCGGCAATGAACCGCTCAGCGCTCCACCAGCGACTTGAAGCCGCCGTAGATCATTCGCTTCATGTCGAAGGGCGTGTCCTTCGGCTGCTGCAAGCGCGGGTCCGCCATGACCTTTTTGTTGACGCGGTCGCGATGCGCGCGTGACTTGAAGACGATCCACGAGAAGATCACGATCTCATCCGGCTTGAGCTTGACGCTCTGCGGGAACGACGTGACCTTGCCCGGTTTCACGTCGTCAGCGACACACTCGATGTACTCGAGCGCGCCGTGCTCCTTCCAGATCTTCCCCGCCTTCTGAGCCATGCGGCGATAGGCCTGCACGTTCTTCTTGGGTACCGGTAAGACGAAGCCATCGACGTATCTCATGAATCCTCCATGTGAAGGCCCGAACCGTGCTTCAGGTCGAGGTGTCGCTCAAGCACGTCCACATTCCTTCATCGTCTTTCGAGCACAAGCAGGCGCGCACGGCCAGCTACAGCTTCCCCAACTCCTGGTCGAGCTGGATGCGGATGAACTCCGTGTCATCCGGCGCGCCGGTGCCCACGTGGCGGCCCACGCTGAAGGGGAAGTTGTTGTCGTTGATGACGCCGATGTGCGTGCTGTCGAAGAAGAGCACGTCCTCGATGGTGACGAACGGGAAGGCGAAGTCCGCGCCGAGCCCCACGTCCCCTGGGCTCCCCGCGCCAGCGATGCCGGCCGTGTCATCGATGCGCAACAGGTCCACCGCCAGCCGCTTGGACACTTGCTGCCCGTCTCCGTTGAACTTCAGCTCGTAGACGGCCTTGAAGCCGTCCAGCTTGCCCTGAGTGCCGTCCCGCTCCAGGGCCAGGCCGCGCCCCTCGTCGAAGAGGATGAAGTCACCGATGGACTCGCCCTTCTCCTCCATCTTGTAGAGGTGCTTCACGCCGGTGTAGCGGCGGCTGGCGATGTCGAACTCGTAGATGATCCGCGAGCCCGCCTCGCCGCCCACCAGCCCCTTCTCCAGCATCGGGTAGAGCTTCGTGCCGTCCTTGCCAAGCGCCAGGCTCTCGAAGCCGCCGCTCGGCAGCACGCGAAACGGCTTGTCCGGTGCCGTGGAGCGGTAGGGCCAGTACAGCCCCGCGAGCCACGGCGTGTTCGCCGTGTCTTCCGGCTGCAGGTTGGTGCCATCGTCCGTGCCCGCCAGCGAGGTGTCCGCGTACACGGGGAAGTCACCGAAGAGGAACACCGTGCGGAGCTGTGGGTACTTCTCGTGTACCCGCAGCAGCGTGCGGAAGTCGAAGCTCTGCATGTCCGCCCGGTCCGCCAAGCCATTGCCGAGGATGACCCGCGCGACCGCGTCCGCGAACGCCTTGGGCTCCACCGTGTTCGCGGCGTAGCGCGCTCGCGGGTTCACCTTCGTCTCGATGTTGAAGCGCACCCGCTCCGCGTTCTTCGCGCGCCGAGCGGCCTCCGGGTGCGAGGCCCCTGCTCCTGTGCGGTAGTACTCGCCATAGAAGCGGACGAAGTCGAACACCTGCTGCAGCGTGGGCATCACATACACGTGCCGCAGCCCCCTGCCCGCCGCGAAGGCCGCCGCCGCCGGTGAGCGTGCCGGGTCATTGAGCTGGCTGGCTCCCCGAACAACCTTGTCGCAGATGAAGGTGGACTGAATCTGCGCCGCGGTGAGGCTCTTCACCAGCACCTGGCTGCCCCGGTCGTAGGTGCGCTTGTCCGCACGCCGGCACCTGGCGGCTTCGATGCTTGGATCATGGTCGAGCATCGGCACGCCATCGGCGCTGATGCCGGTGTCCAGCTCCAGCGTCGTCATGAGGTGGTCCAGCGCCACCTCCATCGCAGGCAGGGTGTTCTCCGGGCGCAGGTCCCGGCCGCCCCGGTGGCCCTGCGCATCGAATCGGGAGCCGTCGATGAGGCCGTCCGCGTCCATCAGGCCACCGGGCTGGGCCTGTCCGGGAACCACGTGCTCGCGCACCGCCTGGAGCAGCAGGTCTGGCCGATCGCTGATCATCCCGTTCACACCCAAGGCGAGCACTGACTTCATCGAGGCCAGGTCATTCACCGTCCACGGGACGACGGGGTAGCCGGCCGTCTGGAGCGACTTCACCTCGAACACGTCACTGGTGGCGGGGCTCAGCCGCGAGCCCGCGGGCGGTGCCAGGCGATTGGGCACTCCGGTGGCCGCGTTCTTGTCATTGAGCAGCGCGTAGTGCGGCGAGAACACCGGCACCTTGAAGGCACCATGGCCGCGGGCATGGGCTCGCAGCGCATTCATCACCCGGACGGCGGAGGCCTCCTCGGAGAAGGGGTTCTGGGGGGTACGCAGCTCGCCACCGTGGGCCGCGTCCACCAAGGGAATGGGCGACTCCAGCAGCTTGCCGCTGGCGTCCGTGTGCAGAAGAAACGGGCCGAACTCGTCACCGAACCAGAGCGTGCCGTCTGGCGTGCGCTGGAAGGACTCGATGTCGAAGTCCGCGCCGGTCAGGATTCGCTCGGGGGTGAAGTGGTTCGTGATGGCGAAGCGGACGTGCTTGTCCGGGTCTCTCAGGTCGAACCCGCCCTCCACGGCCATGCCCCCGCGCCCGCCCTCCTGCGTCTTGAAGTCGGGCCGCACCGTGTAGACACGCAAGACGGAGTCCGCCGAGTTCTCCAGGGCGCCATAGCCGTTGTCGGTCATCACCAGGAATGAGCCGTCCCCGTTGTCGAGCGCTCCGGAGAAGCCCTGCACTGGCTGTCGATCGAGGAAGGGCACGGGCACGCCGTTGAAGGGCCCCTGCCCCAGCCGTGTGCCCGAGGTGGGCCCCGGACCCCAGGTGATGGCGGGCAGCACCGCGCGCCCGTCGAGGCGTGGCCGCGTGAGCGCGGGGCTCTCGGTCTTCCGGGGCTGGAGCCTGTCGTCCGCGCAGCCATGGAGCGTCGCACATGCGAGCAGGACCGACAGCCACCTCCGGGTGGCGCTGCCTAGGACAGAGGGGGGGGCCTTCAGCGCGTTCAGGGGAAACTCCGGGTCGGGTTCGTCGGGGAGGTTATCGGGCTATGCTCCCGGTTCGTGAATCCCATTGTCCACGCGGAGTTGTCCTGGCTGCTCACCCTGCGCCTTCGCGAGCGGCGTGATCGCGTGCTCGTCACCCTCGCGGGGCTGGCGCCCGACGTGGACGGGCTCACCCTGCTCGCGGGGGAAGACATGTACGCGCGCTATCACCACGTGCTCTCCCACGGCTACGTCGGGGCGCTCGTCACGATGGCGGTGTGCGTGGCGTTCGCCCGGCAGCGCGGGTGGGTGGCCCTGCTCTCCCTCGTCGCCTTCCACCTGCACCTGCTGTGCGACCTGGCCGGGAGCGGCCCCGGCTGGCCCATCCACTACTTCTGGCCCACCGACATGCGGGAGTGGTTCTGGAAGGGGCAGTGGAATCTGGCCTCCTGGCAGAACAGCCTCATCGGACTGGTCGCCACGCTGGCCTGTCTCGCGTGTGCCCTGCGCTGGCGCCGCACCGTCGTGGAGTTGCTGGCCCCCCGCTGGGACGTGGAGGTGACCCGCACGCTGCGGCGCCGCTTCCTCGGTGAGTCCTCTGTCGAACCGAACCCGGCTCAGGGCTCGCGGCACTGACGCCGTACCGCCTCCACCGTTTCCTTGTTCATGGCGCGCAAGGTGAGCGGAGAGACCTTCCGGAAGCGCTCGCACAGCTCCCGGACGTCCGGCTTCGCGCGCAGCTCTCGCGCCGTCGCCTCCGCCGCCTTCGCCACCTGCCCCTTTCGCTCGTAGAGGCGCTCAAGCATCACGTGCGTCTCCTCCGGCTTGGGGTTGGTGGCCACCTGCTGCTCCAGCGCCGTGACGGCCTCGTCCACCCGGCCCTGGCGCTCCAATTCCACCGCGCGATCCAGGTGCTGGGTGTCCGTGCAGTAGGGCCTGAGCGCCTGTAGTTCACCGCGCACCACGGGTGCGCTCTCGGCCAGACGTGGATCCACGGCCTGGAAGAGCAGGCAGCGCTCGGAGCGGCGCTCCTCTCGCGTCTGCTTCATCACCGTCTCCAGCACCTGCGCCGCCTGCCTGGGCCCTTTCCTCCGGGCCATCTCATCGGCGAACCGGAGGTTCTCCCGTGCCTCCTGCCGGTCCTTCACGGGGCTGGCCTCCATGTGCTCCTTGTAGGCCCGCAGCGCCTCGTCCGCCCTCCCCTGCCGGAGGAGCCCCCACGCCATGTCCTGGCGCGCCCGGGGGTGGCGCGGCTCCAGCTCCACCGTGCGCTCCAGCAGCGGCGTGCGCTTCGCGTCCTCTTCCTGCCGCAGGCTCAGCTCGTAGTACGGCCGCGCATCCTTCACCTTCCGGTCCACCATCCGCTGCAGGGTGTCCACCGAGCGCTGCCGCCAGCTCTGGCGCCCGCGCGACTGGGGGCTCTCCACCTGGCCGCGGTTCCAGTACGCCTGTGCCAGCGCCACCTGCACGTCCACCCCTTCCGGATCCTCACGCGCCGCCTCCTCGAGCCGGGCGATGGCCCGCTCGCACAGCTCCGGCTCGTAGCCGTCCGACTGACACCCCTGCTGCGCCAGCTGGAGTCCCTCTTGCGCGACAGGTGAGAGCGGCGCCGTGCGCCGAAGCGCCTGGGACGGCGCGGCCTGGGCCCAGCTCAGCGCGGGCAGGAGCGCCACGAGGGCGCAGGACAGTCGAGCGGTCTTCATGGTGCGGGCTCCTCGTGGGCTTCAGCGCTGGATGTGGACGTGGTCTGCCACCGGGTCGTTGCAGTCGAGGAACGTGGCCGCGCCGCGCTCGGTGAAGGAGTTGGCCTCTCCCACCACGCGCGCTCCGGCCACCTCGATGACGCACATGAGCTGCCGCGCGTCCTTGCCCGGCACCTTCAGCGGGCGGGGATCGATGTCCAGCGCCCGGCCCCGGGTGTGCCGGCTGTTGAGCGACAGCGAGCCGATCGCCCGGTTGCGCTGCGGGTTGCGAAAGGCGCTGGTGACCAGGGACTCCAAGGACACCCGTACACCCCGATTGTTGGCGCGCGTCTCGGCGATGCCATTGGGTCCGGCGTGGATGGGGCCCGCGCAGCCGCCGTTCACCTGTGGACCAGCGCACACGTCATCCCCCCGCGGCTCCGTGTCTCCCAGCGCTCCCACGCCCGGCAGCGAGGGCCCCGAAGCGACCACCACTTCGTTCGGCCGCAACGCCCGCGTCCCCACGTTCTTGCGCTGCACGTCGTCGTTGAGGATCTTGTTCACCTCCGTCTCCACGTCCGTCAGCAGCTTCTCCAAGCCTCCGGCGGACTCCTCGACGATGACGGTGTAGTTGCCCGTGTTGAAGCGCGCCCGGCGCGGCACCGAGACGTTGACCAGGCGCGGCTGGAAGCGGGTGCCGAAGTCCGCGTACTCCTGCCGCAGCGTGTCCAGCTCGTCCTGCCGCAGGAACGTGGTGGGCGGCAGGCGCGCCTCCAGCGTCTCGCCGTCCACCGTGACGGAGGCGACCACCTCGTACTCCAGCGGCGGGTTGGGCTTGCGGCTGCCGTCCTTGGCCAGCGCCGAGCTGCCTCGGAAGTTGAACTCCTTGCCCTCGTGCGTGTCCGGCACCGCCGGGCCCGTGTGCAGCCCCACCGGGCGCACCGCCCAGCGGATGTGGTCTTCCGTTCCGGCGGGCGCACCGGTGAGGCGCGCCCGGACGATCAGCTCCTCGGAGGGAGAGATGAAGGAGGTTCGCACCGGCCCCTCGCGCTCTCCCCGCGAGAAGGCCTCGGTGATCTCCAGCACCACCTTGCCCTGGTCCGTCTGGACCTCGTCCCCCGCCAGCGGACCACTGCCGCCCGTGCCCGGCTCCTCCCGGCCACACGAACAGCTCGCGAGGAGGCCCACGCACACCACCCACACGAGCTGCTTCGTCAGGTCCCATCCCATGTCCAGCTCCCTTGGCTGCTCCTTCTCAAGGTGCGTACCGGGAGAGGAGTTCCCGGGGGAAGGAGTGCCCCGGGAGGGAATGTGACTGCCCGGAGGGCGGCTCCGGGTTTCACGTGCCGTGGAGAGCGAGCCGCCCAGAGAGTCCTTCCGGAGCGCCTGTCAACTCCGAGGCGATGAAGACCCAGGGGGTACACGGCCCGCCTATGGCCACGTAGAGTCACTCCGTGCCGCGCTGTCTGACATGTGGTCGGCGTTGGAGAGGGACCCACGCGCCGTGCCCACGCGGGGCCCCTCCCGCTCATGAGCTGCCCGCCACTCCGGAGGCCTCCGTCCTCCCGGAGCTGTCCGTGCCCGGCTACCGCGTCGAGCACCTCATCGCCCGGGGCGGCTTCGGCACCCTGCTCGCCGCGCGCCGGCTCTCGGATGACACCCGCGTCGCCATCAAGGTGGGCCATGCCAGCCACCCGCTCGCCGAAGCGCAGCTCGTGCGCGAAGGCGAGGCGCTGCGCGTGCTGGGGGCGCCCTCCGTCCCCGCGCTGTACGAGACGGGCATGCTCAAGGGCGGGGGCCGCTACATCGTCATGGAGTACGTGCCGCTGCCCACCCTTGCCGTCCGCCTGGCCCAGCTCTCCGGGCCCATGCCGCCCGAGGAGTTCGCCACCCGCGCGCTCGCCCTCACCGAGGCGCTCGACACCCTGCACGGCCGTGGCTTCGTCCATTGCGACCTCAAGCCCGAGAACCTCTTCATCGACGACGCGGCCTGGCGCGTGCGCCTCTTCGACTTCGGGCTGGTGCGCCCGGTGTCCGCGCTGCGCCCGGCGCATGAGCACTCCACCCGCAGCAGCAGCGCCTACGAGGGCACCGCCGAGTACATGGCGCCCGAGCAGTGTACGGGCTCCTCCAAGGTGGATGCGCGCACGGACGTGTATGCCCTGGGCGTCATCCTCTACGAGATGCTCACCGGGCGGCCTCCCTTCTTCGGCTCTTACGCGGAGGTGCTGCAGGCCCACCTCACGCGGCGCCCGCCACCTCCCTCCGAGCTGGCGCCCACCCCTCCCGCCGTGGAGGCGGTGGTGCTGCAGTGCCTGACCAAGGAGCGCTTCCGCCGCTTCGACAGCGTGGCCTCCGTTCTCGGCGCGCTGCGCGAGGCCCTCTCGCAGCCCGCGCCCCCCAGGCCCGCTCCTGAGCGGCCCTCGCCCACCGAGGAGTCCCCGCGCTCGGCCCAGACGCGCCGCTCGGTGGCGGTGCTCTTCTCCTCCTCCAGCGCCAACCCGCTCGCCATCCAGAAGGCGCTGGGTGCCTTCGGAGGACAGGTCGCCTTCCGCGATGGCACCCGCTTCGCCGGCGTGTTCGATCCCAATGCTGGAGAGAACCCCGTGCAGCGGGCCATCCGCGCGGCGGAGGAGCTGGAGGAGCGGGGGCTGACCTCCACCGCGCTCGTGGACGTGGTCACCGTCACCGTGCAGCAGCGCGCGGGCTCGGCGCCGCGCTATCTCGGCGGCGCCTTCACCCGCAAGGAGCGCTACCCCTCCGGCCCGGAGGTTCCTCCGCTGCTGCTCACCACCGCGGCGGCGGACGCCGTGCCCGACGTGCGCTGTGTCTCCGTGCCGGACCGCGAAGGGCTGGTGCGCCCGCTGCCCCTCGAGGTGGCGCCGCGCATGGACACGCCCGTGCCGCCCCTGGGCATCGACGTGCTGATCGGCCGAGCGGCCGAGCTGGAGCGGCTGCGGCAGAGCGCGCGGGAGGCGGTGGAGACCCGAGCGCCCACGCTGGCCACCGTGCTCGGCGAGCGGGGCCACGGCAAGAGCCACTTCGGCGCCACGCTCGCCCACTGGCTGCACGAGCACCTTCCCCAGGCCCGCGTCCACTCGGTGCGCGCGCGCGAGCCGGTGCAGGGAGACCCGCACGGCACCCTGCGCACCCTGCTGCGCCTGGCGCTGCATGCCTTCGAGCGCGACGAGACGGGCTCCATGGAGGAGGGGCGCGCCGCCTTCTTCGAGCGGCTGGGGCCGGAGCGGGCCGCGGAGCTGTGGCCCGGCGTGTCCGCCACCCTCGGCTGGTCCTCGCCCGACAGCCCCGAGGTGCAGCTGAGGGCCGCGGCGCCCGGCGCCCTGCGCTCCCTGGCCGTGCGCGCCACGGGAGAGCTGCTGGCGGCCACCGCCCGCATCCGTCCCCTGTGCCTGCTGGTGGATGACGCGCACTTCGCCGACGAGACGGCACTGGATGCGCTGGAATACGCGTGCCTGGCGGAGGCGAACGTACCGCTGTGGGTGACCGTGCTGGCCCGCCCCGAGTTCGAGCGCAGCCGCCCCACCTGGGGCTTGCGCGCCGCGCACCATCCCTCCCTCACGCTGGGGCCGCTGGGGCCCGAGCAGGCCCAGGCGCTGTGCCGCGCGCTGCTGCGTCCGGTGGAGAACGTGCCCGCCGAGGCGGTGGATCGCATCATCGATCGCGCCCGGCGCGTGCCCCTCTTCCTGGTGGAGCTGGTGCGCGCCCTCAAGCGCCAGGGCCTGGTGCGCCAGCGCGGGCCGGGTGGAAGCTGGTACCTCGTCACCGACGAGTTGGACCATGTGCCGGAGCTGCGGCTGGTGGAGTGGCTGGCGGACCGGGAGCTGGGCGCCATGCCCCAGGCGCTGGCGGCGCACGCCCGGCTGTGCGCGCTGCTCGGCCCGGAGTTCACCGCCGCCTCGGCCGAGGGCGTGGTGCATGAGCTGGAGCGCGAGGGCAACGCCGCCGACTTCCCGTTGGACGCGCGCCACGCCACGCACCGGCTGGTGGACATGGGGCTGCTGGTGGCGCACCGCAACGAGGAGCTGGGCTTCCGCAACGAGCTGGTGCGCGAGGCCGTGGCGCGCACGCTCCCGGAGGCCGAGCGCGCACGCCTGCACGCCGCCGCCTTCCGCTTCTACCAGGGCCCGGGCGCCGCCTTGGAGCGACAGCGGCTGCCGCGCCTGGCCTTCCACGCCGCCGAGGCCGGCCTGCGCGAGGAGGCCCTCGCGCTCTACGTGGACCTGGCCGAGGCGGCTCGCGGGCGCCACGCCTACCTCAACGCGGAGACGCTCTACACGCGCGCGCTGGAGCTGCTGGACGCGGGCGATGAGCTGCGCGGCCTCACCCTGTTCCGAGGACGTGGCCTGATGCGCTACCGCATCGGCCGGTATGACGACTCGCTGGCGGACTTCACCCGCGCGCGCGAGCTGGCCGAGAAGCTGGGCGACACCCGCGCCGAGGTGGAGGTGCTGCTGGACGAGGCCATGGCGCTGGACTGGGTGAACAACTACGCGCGCTCGGAGGCGTGCGTGCGCAAGGCGCGCGAGCAGGCGGTGAAGGTCCACTCCTCCTATGTCCAGGCGCGCCTGCTGCTCGGAGTGGGCCGCTCCTGGTTCCGCCAGGGCCGCTGGGAGGAGGCCTGCCCTCCGCTGGAGGCCGCCGCGGACCGCGCCCTCGCGCTGGGGGCTGCCGGCTACGAGACGCGCGTGGTGTCCCAGCTGCTGCTGGCCGTCATCCTCCCCAACCTGGGCCGCATCGACGAGGCCGAGGCCGTGCTGGAGCAGCTCATCTCCGCCTGCACCGAGCACGGGGACCGCTTCCACCTGGGCGGCGCCATCAACAACCGCCGCAACCTCTGGGTGGCGCGCAAGGACCTGACGCGCGCGCTCAAGGACCAGGAGCTCTTCATGACCCTGGGCCGCGAGCTGGGCGTGGTGGGCTGGGAGTACTTCGCCGAGCACAACCTGGGCGAGCTCTACTACCAGGCGGGGGACACCGCGGCGGCCGAGCCCCACATCGCCCGAGCCATCGAGCTGGAGCGCCGCCACCTGGAGGTGGCCTCCCGCCCGTGGGCGCTGCTGCTGCACGCCCGGGTGCTGGCCTGGGAGGGCAAGAACGCCCAGGCGCGAGAGCGGCTCGGGCAGGTGCGCGAGGCGCTGACACTGCGCAGCCACGCGGTGGAGCTGAGCCCCTCCGAGGAGGTGCTCTACACCATGGTGGAGCTGGCCTCGCGGGAGGCCAGCGCCCAGGCCTGGCACGCGCTGCGACAGCGCTCCATGGAGGTGTCCGTGGAGCAGGAGCCGCTGGAGGTGCTGGAGGTGATGGCGCTGGCGGCGCTGCGGCGCGGGGACCACGAGGAGGGCCTGCGCCTGCTCGAGGAGGCGCTGCAACTGGCCGCGCGCCTCCCCAACGTCATGGAGGAGCGCATCCGCAGGACCCGGGACCGGGCCCTCACCCGACGCGCTGGATGAAGCCGAGCGCCACCAGCCCGCCGATGGCCATGCCCATGACGGACTCGCCGGCGATGGCTCCGGCGCCCACCGCCATGGCGTGCTTCTCCACCCACGAGGGCCGTACGCGGCGCACCAGCTCGGTGAGCAACGCGCTGGCGGCGATGGCGACGGCGCCGTGCGCCGGCATGATGAAGCCGATGCCCATGGCCACCGCCGAGGGCATGTACCGCTCCAGCTTCCCCCGGGTCGCCAGCGTCAGCACCACACCCAGCGAGAAGCCCAGGCCCGCGGCCTCGGCGGCATAGGGAGGCAGCCCGGAGACGCCCTGGGTGGCCAGCTCCGCCACGGCGCGGAACTGGTGCGCCGAGGGCACCGGCAGCGCCTCGCTGCCCAGCCCATAGGCACCCACCAGCAGCAGGTAGGCGGGCACGCTCACCAGCGCGCCCACGAGCACGCCCAGCAGCTGCGCCTTGAGCTGCCTGGGCGCCGAGGCTCCCAACAACTGCCCGGCCTTGAGCGACCAGAGGCTCACGCCCGTCTGCGCCACGGCGCCCGCCACCACGGAGCCCGCGGCGACGTTGAGCGCGGCTGGGCCAGGAAAGAGGGTGCCCGAGGCCACCTGGGTGAGCTGCCCCATCTGGCTCACGGGAGAGATGTCCGTCTGCCCCGCCCCGCGCCCGCACACCGCGCACAGCGGCAGGACGAGCGCCAGCGCCAGCAACGTGTGGAGCATGGGCAGTCCAAACACCCCGCTGCCCAGCACGAGCGTCAGCGCGCACGCCACCAGCCCCGGCCCCGCCACCCAGCGGCCCGCGCCATCGCCGACGCTGCCCAGCCCGCGCAGGTCCCTCACCGCCCCGAGCAGCGAGCGCGCCTGAAGCACCAGCGAGGCCATCGCCGCGCCCACCATCAGCCCCACGCCCGGCCAGGTGAGCCACGCGGCGAAGACCTCATACCCGGCGTCGCCGGCAATCACCCCACCCTGCACGAGCGCGGGCGCCGTCACGGCCCAGGCCAGCACGGCGCCCAGCAACATGCTCAGCCCCATGGACAGCCCCGACATCATCCCCACCGCCAGCAGCATGGGCGTCCAGCCAATGCCCCAGGTGAAGGTGGAGGCGGGCATCCCCGCGAGCCGGAACGGCAGCGCGCTCATCGTCGGAATCCACGCGTGGACATCCCTCAGCCACGTCACGCCCATGGAGACCAGGCCCGAGCCCAACAGCACCTGCGCGCGACCGGGCCGCTCCACGCGCCCCGTCTTGTGCATGGCGGTAATCACCTCGGCGGTGGCCACGCCGGTGGGAAACGCCAGGCCCTCCTCGACGATGAGCCGCCGGCGCAGCAGGTACGCGGCCAGCACGCCCAGCACGCCCAGCGCGGTGCCGAAGGCAATCACGCCCCACGAGGGCACGGAGATGTCCATCATCTGCAGTGCCGGCAATGAACCCAGCAGGCCGATGGCCGCGGGCATGGCGCCCACCGCGCACGCGGCCGTCTGGGTCAGGTTGACCTCCAGCGGCGTGGAGGCCGCGCCCCCGCGCCGGCCCAGCGCGGACAGGCCGCTGAAGCCCAGCACCGCGGCGACGATGGAGCCACTCTCCCACCAGCCCGTCTTCAACCCCATGTAGACGTTGGTGACGGCCAGCAGCGAGCCGATGATGCAGCCGCCCACCATCGCCCGGAGGGTGAACTCCCCGGAGGGAGCCAGCGCCCCAGAGCTGGGCACGAGCATCGCGGGGACGGGAGCGGGAGGCGCCGCGAGCACCACGGGGCTGCTCAGCGGCTCCGAGGGAAGACTCATCGCCTCGCCTCCACGACGCGCCGTGACAACAGCATGCGGAGCTCCTCCAGGTTCAAGGGCTTGCCAATCTTCGGGTTGGGCACTTCCTGCAGGAAGGACTCCGCGCGCGGGGTGAAGGCCCCTCCCGTCATGAAGACGACGCGCCCGGCCGCATCCGGCGCGGCGCGGCCCAGCTCGTTGTAGAGGTCCATGCCCGTCATGCCCGGCATCATCACATCGCAGAGGATGACGTCGTAGCGGCTGCCCGCGGACACCATCTGCAGCGCCTCGCGGGCGTTGTGCGCCGTGGACACTTCGTGCTCCGAGCCCAGGGCACGCTGGAGCGCCAGCGTCACGTTCGGCTCGTCATCCACCACCAGCACGCGGGCCCGGGGAGCCTCCCGCACCGGCTCCACCAGGCGGGGCACGAAGCGGACGGGCAGCTCGGTCTCCAGGGGCGCGGCGCGCAGCGCGACACGGAAGGTGCTGCCCTGGCCTGGCACGCTCTCGGCGGAGATGGTGCCGCCCATGGACTCGACGATGCCGTGGCAGATGGAGAGCCCCAGCCCCGTGCCCTCCCCCACCGCCTTGGTGGTGAAGAACGGATCGAACACGCGCGAGAGCACCTCGGGCGTCATCCCCACACCCGTGTCCCGCACCTCCACCATCACCTGTCCGGAGGCTCCCGTACGCAAGCGCACGGCGATCTCGTGCCGCTCGGCCGGCTCGCCCTCCGGGATGGCCTGCGCCGCGTTGAGCAGCAGGTTGAGGAACACCTGGCACAGCCGCGACTCGTTGGCCTCGGCGTGGGGTACCGCGTCGAACTCCAACACCAGCCGCGCGCGGTGGCGCAGCATGTTGTCGGCCATCTTGCAGGCCAGCTCCACCGTGCGGCGCACGTCCACGGGGCTCAGCCGCGCATCCACCTCGCCGCGCGCGAACGTCTTCAGGTCCTTGACGATGCCGGCGATGCGCTCGGCGCCCTCGGTGGTCTCCAGCACGAGCTGCTGCAGCGGCTCGGTGGAGCCGTGCGGCAAGAAGAGCTTCATCTGCTCCAACCCGCCGCGGATGAGGTGCAGGTTGACGAGCATGTAGGCCAGCGGGTTGTTGATCTCATGGGCCACCCCCGCGCCCAGCGTGCCAAGCGAGGCCAGCCGGTCGGCCATCACCAGGCGTGCCTGCAGCGTCTTCCGCTCGGTGATGTCGCGGAGGACCACGACGCAGGCGATGGTGCGCCCTTCGGCGTCCCGCAGCGGCACCCCCACGCACTCACAGAAGCACGGCGCGCCGTCCCGCCGGCGGAATTCGATCTCTCCGGTCCACCGGCCGCCCTGCTCCAGCGCGCCCAGGATGGAGGCTGTGAGCGCGTCCGTCTCTCCCGGGTGCAGCATCGCGAAGAGCGTCTGTCCCACCGCCTCCGCCTTGCCTCGGCCGAACATCCGCTCCGCGCTCGGGTTCCAGTCGAGGACGCGACCGGACAGGTCGGTAATCACCACGCCGTCATAGAAGCTCTCGAAGAGCAGGGCCTGGCGGCGCAGCTCCTGCTCGGCCTGCTTGCGCGCGGTGATGTCCATCACCGTGCCGGTGATGCGCGCGGGCACCCCGGCCGCGTCGCTCAGCACATCTCCCTTGCAGGACAGCCACCGACAGCCGCTACCAGGCGGCTCGATGCGGTACTCCAGCTCGACCTGCGTGCGGTGCTCCAGCGCGCCCGCCAGCGCCTCGCGCACGCGCGTAAGGTCCGCCGGATGGATGACCTCCTTGAGGTCCATGGCGCGGCCGGAGAGCTTGCCCACCGGCAGGCCCAGGAGCCGATCCACGTGCTCGGACCACGTCACCACGCCGCTGGCGGCGTTCCAGTCCCAGATGCCCACACGGGCGGCCGACAGCGCCTGGCGCAGCTGTTCCTCGCGCGGCTCAAGCTGCTCGCGGGTGGAGAAGCGGAAGATGGTGCCGGTGCCAATCTGCAGCCGGTCTCCCTCGCGCAGCTCCGCGGAGGAGATGGACACCCCGTTGAGGTAGGTGCCGTTGGTGGAGCCCAGGTCGGTGACGTGGCAGGCCCCGTCGGGCGTGCGGATGACGCGGGCATGCCGGCGCGACACGCCGTGGTCGTCGATGCGGATGTCCACCTCGGAGCCACGACCCAGCACGTGCTCTCCGGGCTGCAGCCGGAAGGTCCTGCCGATGGAGGCAGGCATCGCGGTGCTGATGAGGATCAGACAAGCCCCCGCCGTGGCGGACGGTGGCGCAAGTGGCAGTCCCGCACAGGTTGTCAGGTCGTCGAGCTTCGTCATGGTGGTCAATCCCCCCCCCTACTACAGAGGGAAATCCCACCAGCCCGGAGCCGCCGCGTCCAACGGCCAACCCCTCTCCTCTCTCGCGAGCATCCACCAACGGACACGCCGAGTGCCCGGAAGGGCCACCGGATGCTGGATCTCGGACACTCCCGCTCCCAGGGCTCTCACACACTGGGCGTGGATTGTTTCGTGGCCGCTAGGGCGGTTAACTAGTCCTAGAGCGTATGGGGGACTCCGAAAACACTTACCGTATTCCCGGGGGAAGCTCTCAGGTCCCCTGGAAGACCGAGTCTGGCGCCACCGAGAGCGCCGAGGGCTCGACTCCCACGCTCGCGGGCGAGTACCTGATCAAACGGCTGATCGCCTCGGGCGGCCACGGCAGCGTGTACGAAGCCGAGCACCGCATCCTCGGCCGGCGCGCGGCGGTGAAGGTGCTGCACGCGCACCTGGCCGACCAGGGCGAGATGCTGCAGCGCTTCGTGCGCGAGGCACGCATCGTCAACCAGATCCGCCACCCGAACGTGGTGGACATCTATGACTTCGGGATGCTGGCGGACGGCAGCCCGTACTACGTGATGGAGCTGCTGGAGGGCCGCACGCTGAGCCAGCTGGTGCAGGAGCGCGGGCGGATGAGCGCCGAGCGGGCGCTGGCCTACCTGGAGCCGGTGTGCGGGGCGCTGGACGCGGCGCACCGCGCGGGCATCGTCCACCGGGACTTGAAGGCCAGCAACGTGATGGTGGTGGAGGACGGGGAGAAGCCGCGGCTGAAGCTGTTGGACTTCGGCATCGCGAAGATCATCCAGCCGGACCCGGAGCAGGCGGGGCTGACGCTGGCGGGGCAGCGGCTGGGCACCGCGTACGCCATGGCGCCCGAGCAGCTGCGCGGCGGCCCCATCCACCCGGCCACGGACGTGTACGCGCTGGGGGTGTTGCTGTTCCAGCTGCTCACCGGGCGCTACCCGTTCCACACCAAGGACCGGATGGAGCTGGAGCGGATGCACATGGAGGCGCCGCCGCCACGGCCCAGCGCCTCGGCGCCCGTCTCGCTCGCGGTGGACGCGGTGGTGCTGCGCTGCATGGAGAAGGAGGCCGAGCGGCGCTTCCCCAACACCCCGGCCTTCCTCGCGGCGCTGCGCGAGGCGGTCGCGGCGCCGAGCACGGTGCAGCCCGCGGGCCGCACGTGCCAGGCGCTGGCGCTGCACGCCGAGGTGGTGGTGGCCGAGGGCCCCCAGGACGACGAGCTGGTACACGCCGCGTTGGCCGAGGTGCTGGACTGTCTGGAGCAGGAGCTTCGCACCACGGGCTTCGTGCTGGCGTTGCAGGCGGGCACGGCGCTGCTGGGCGTCCGGCTGCTGGAGGGCGACGGGCCGCTGCCGCCCGAGCAGGCCCGGCACCTGTACGAGGACTTGAAGGAGCTGCGTCGCGACACCGAGTCGCTGGCCAAGGAGGTGGGCGCGCATGTCCACCTCTGCCTGCACGTGGGGCCCGTGGAAGTGCGCGGCGAGGGACAGGACTTCGAGGTGCTGGGGGGAGCGGTGACGGACCTGGGCAGCTGGGTGCTGCGCGCGCCTGGCGGCTTCCACCTCACCGCGAGCGCCGCGCGCCTCCTGGGGCTCGCGGGGCCAGGGTGAACCTCGTCGCCGGTTTGCTACCGCGCGCCCAGGAGACTCAGGCGCGCATCAGCCGGAACACGTCCACGTCCACGCCGTCCGAGAAGTGCGCCAGGGGCGTGGACGCCGGCCGCTGAATCCCCGCCGCCTCCAGCAACGTCTCGTCCAGCCCCTCCACCTCCGCGCCTCGCACCTGGTACGGCGGGTGGTGGACCTGGCCCCGCCACAGCGCCCCACCGTGCGCCGTGTAGAGGAAATAGCGCTCCACCAGGAAGTGCTGCAGCGTCCCGGGCGTCGAGGCCGTCGCCTCTCCCTTCGGCAGGCAGCGCACCGCGCACCGCGCGGGCACCGGCGCGGGCCACAGCCGCTCGGAGCGGTAGGAGATCCACTCGCCCTCGCGATCCAACTGCATCCTCGCGAAGTGGTACGGCAGCTTGAACCACGCCCGCGCCAGGCGCACGGCGATCGAGTTCGCCGCCTCCAGGCTGAAGAACCACACCCCCGGGTCCTTCCCCTCGCGATGCACGTACGTGCGCACATTCGTCTCGTGGAAGTTGGACAGCGGCGGGAACGGCGGCAGCCCCGCCGGCCGCACCCCTCGCATGGTGAACGGCACCAGTCCCACGAAGGCCCGGCCCTCGTACGTGTCCAGCGTCAGCCCCGGCGGCAGCAGCCGAGCCAGCGCCTCCGCCGGCACCTCCCAATGCAGGAACAACAGCGTCCGCCAGCGCTGGTACATCACCGTCCGCCCCGCGGGGCGGCGTGTGGGCGAGATGCGATCGAGGGTGTCGGACTCGGACATGGACGCTCCGGCACCCACCCTAGCTCAAGGGTGGAAGACCTGCGTATCCTCATGCCTCCCTGGCAATGAACCGCTCTTTGATCACCGTGATGGGTGGCACCCTCCTGCTCCTCCTGGTCAGCCTGAGCGGGCTGATGTGGATGGGCCGACGCGCGGGGGCGCTCGGGGATCGGCTGGTGCGGGAAGCCAACGCGCGAGAGCAGCTCACCTGGGCTCGGCCCTCCCACGTCGTCCCGCCTCTCGCGGGCTCCTTCACCGAAGCGCTGGATGCGCTGATGCCCGAGGTGCTGCGCTTCCAGGTGCCTTCGGAGACCCTCTTCGGGAACGATTGCAACAAGGTGGCCAGGGGCCTGGCACCCTTCGAGGCGCTGCCCCCCAGTTGCCTCCAGGTGCTCGACAACGCCAAGGACCTCCTTCCCCGGGTGCTGACCGCGACCCGCCACGAACAGGGCGGACTGCCCCAGGGGCTGCGCAGCTCCAGCGATCCCCAGCACCCCTACCAGGCCAAGGGAAAGGCCGCGCTGCGGATGCTGATCCGGCTGTCCTCGCTGGAGACCCTGCGGAAGCTCTCCCTGGGGCAGGCGGACTCGGCGGTGGACACCTGCTTGGATGGCCTGGCCCTGAGTCGGGAGTTCGCGCTCGGCGGCGGTCTCACGGGAAGCCTCATCTCCGCCCACGGGTATGGGTACCTCTACCCCGCCTGCGCACAGGCACTCGATGCGGCGCGGCCGGAGCGCAAGCGCCAGGCCCTGGAGCAGCTCGCCCGGCTGCGCGAGGGCTTTCCGCCCCTGTCCCTCGTGGTCCAGGACGAGGCCATCCACACCCAGCTCGTCCACTACGGCATCATGCTCTCCGAGGAACAGCGGCGCGAGCTGCTGCCCCAGGCCGACGCCATCGTGCGCAACGGGTACGGGCTTGGCGTCCTCCCGGGTCCCGGAGCACTGGCGCGTCGCCACTGGCGCGCGAGCGTGGAGACCTTCGATGCGATGGTGGCCAGCGTGGCGCTGCCCGCCGACGAGCGCCGCAAGGCCCTGGCCCGCCTCGATGAAGGGCTGGAGCAACGCTGGTTCAAGGTGCCCCCGGAGGAGGCCTGGAGCCTCCGGGAGATGACCGACCGCTTGGATCGCCAGCTGCTCCGGGTGGAAGCGCTGCGGACCGTGGTGGAGGTGGACTTGGCGCGCGTCGAGAAGGGCACATGGCCCCCCGCGCTTCCGCCCGCCTCCGCACAGTTCCTCGCCCTGGAAGTCCTCCAGCCCACGGAAGCCCACCTGAAGCATCTCGACCTCACGTGGGAAGAGTACGCTCTGGTCATCACCGCCGACACGCCGCCGTAGCCCATGGACGCGTCCACCCCGCCCAGCCCCTCCGCTGCCCTGAACCCCACCGTGCTCTGGGTGGCGGCCGGCTCGGCCGTGCTCTTCATCTTCTGCGCCTTCAGCGCCTTCTTGTTGATGACGCAGACCGAGCCGCTCTCGGAGCGACTGGCGCGCGAGGCCCAGGCCATCGAGGGCATTGCCTGGCCACGCCCCTCCCATGTCACCCCCGCGCCACCGGGGACGTTCGCCCAGGCCCTCACCCCGCTGCTGCCCGCGCTCAACGCGCTGCCCGAGCTGGCGCCGTCCCTGCGAGCCAGTCCCCACCTCGACGCGGAGTCCGAGGGCGAGTCCGAGGCCTACTCGGATGCCTATGACGCGCTCGAGGAGCAGTGCCAGGCCGTGTCCCGGGGCGAGGCCCCGCTGTCCGCCGCGCCGGGGGCCTGCCTGGAGGTGCTCCACAAGAGCCGGGAGCTGCTCCACCGGGTGCTGGTCGCCACGCGCGTCGAGGTGGGGGGCCTTCCAGCGAGCATGGGCGGCCTGGCCCGCCCCGCCGACCTGCTGGACCCGACGCGGATGAACTCCCTCAAGCGCGTGGTGGAGCTGGCCGCGCTGGAGACGCGGGTGCTCGGCGCCGAGGGCCGACCGGAGGAGGCGGTGGACACCTGTCTGGACGCGCTGGCCCTGAGCCGCGAGCTGAGCCTCGGCGGAGGCATGTATGGCCGGGCGCTGTCCGCCTCCTGCCACGAGTTCCTCTTCCAGCCGTGCGCGCAGGCGTTGGACGTGGCGCCCCGGGAGCGCCAACGCCTGGCCCTGGAGCAGCTCGCCCGGCTCCGTCAGGGCTTCCCGCCCCTGTCCGCCGTGCTCCGCGAAGAGTCCGTCTACGAGCAGCTCAGCGCCTATGGCGATCTGGTCTCCCCCCCCGCCTTCGACCTGCTGCCGCCCCAGAGCCAGGAGCTCGTCACGCCCCATGACTCCTGGATGTTCGCCTATGCCCGCTCGAGCAGACACCCGCGGCTGCGGCCCTACGAGTGGCGCCGCAACGCGGCCCTGTTCGACGCGATGGTGGCCGCGGCGGACCTTCCCCCCGAGCAGCGCCGCGAGGCCTTCCTCGCCATCGACGAGAACACGGGCCTCCTGCCTGGAGAGCACCGTTGGCGCGCCAAGGACTACCACGATCAGGCCGAGACGTTCGCCGCGCAGCCCCTCCAGGCGCTGGCACTCGCGGCCCTGGTGGAGGTGGACCTCGCGCGCGCCGAGCAAGGCGCCTGGCCCGAGGTGCTCTCACCCGAGCTGGAGGCCGCCTTCTGGCTCGACCCCGAGAGCGACTTCGAGGCCTGGCTGGTCCCGCGTGACGCCAGGCTGGGGGTGGAGGAGCTGCGCCTCACGGCGGGCACAGCCCCCTCGGCCCCCCCCGGCCCTGCCTACGCTGGCGGAGGCGGGTTGCGGTAGATGTCCTCCGAGCGGTGGTAGAGCACCCAGGAGGTGATGATGTACTTGTCGCCCGACTCCGGCTTGTTGCCACGGTGGGTGTGGGTGAAGCCCGCGGGGAAGATGATCATCCGGCCCGCCTTCGATTCCACCTTGCGCTTCTGGTAGTAGAACTCGGTCTCGCCGCCCTTGCTGACGTCGTTCAGGTAGAACTGGAACGCCAGCACCCGGTGCAGCGGCTCGCACTTCGCGTCCTGCGGGTAGATCTCCGAGTGCCAGTGCGGATAGCCCCCCGAGCTCTTGATGTACTTCTGCACGTTGAGCATGCCGTAGCGGTAGAAGCTGCCGATGAGCTGATCCAGCAGCGGATCGCCCAGCTCGGCGAAGTTCTCCTCGTTGAGCGTCACCATGCGGCCCGTCTTCGGGTGCTTGAGGGAGGGAGAGACGGCGCCAATCAACGTGTAGAGGTACTTGCGCAGGTAGCTGCGCAGCGGCGGGAAGGCCTTCTCCATCAGCAGCCGGACGGTGGCCTCCCACTCGGGCACCAGGTTGATGGTCAGGTCGAAGCTGTCCTTCTTCTCCAGGTCCACGCCATGACCCGTGCGCCCCCGGTGTACCTGGGGACTCTTGTTGAACCTTTGGATGATGTCCTCGCAGAGCTTGGGCTCCAGGGCACCGTCATGGATCTCGATGAAGTCGGTCATGAGCAGAGAGGAAGGGGTGGGATTCCCACGGTCGATTATAGTGGCCGCCCTCTCGGCGAATCCACCGTCCCCGGTGTACCGAGAGCCCTCGAGGTCACCCCGAATGCGCCGCCTCCTCGTCCTGTGTGCAACCCTGGCCTGCGTCGGAGGTTGCTCCTGCGAGGGCAAGCCCGCGCCCATCGCCTCCGTCATTGACTCGGGGCCGGCGGCGAGCAAGGCACAGCCGGCTCCCCCCGCGGCGCAGGAGCCTCCAGCAGAGGCGCCCGTTCCCGAACAGGCGATGCAGCTCCACTCCCAGGGCCGGGAGCACGGCGAGGCGGGCCGATACGACGAGGCGCTCCAGGCCTTCCAGCAGGCCCAGGCGGCTGCCCCGAGCTGGCCGATGCCCCTCTACGACACAGGCTACACCTTCGTATTGATGGGGGAGACGGCCAAGGCGCTGCTGGTCTACGAGCAGGTGGACAAGCTGTCGCCCCAGGGCTTCTCCCAGAGCAAGAAGATGCTCGACAGCCTGCGGCGGGAGCAGGACGGCCGCGTGCCGAAGGGGACACTGCGCGAGTACTTCGAGGTGCAGCGCCTGCGGGACCTGGACGAGGTACGGCGCCGGCTGGAGGCGCTGACGAAGAAGGCGCCGGCGTTCGTACTCGCCTGGCAGGACCTCGCCATGTCCGCGGAGGACCCCGCCGAGGGGGCGGGGCTGGTGGACAAGACGCTGGCCCTGCAGCCGGACGTGGAGACGCGAGGCGAGCTGCTGGTACACAAGGGCGTGCTGCTCCAGCGGCGCGGCGACGGGGAGGCCGCGCGCAAACAGTTCCAGGCGGTCATCGATGACGCCTCCCTGCTGCCGAGCACCCACGCACTGGCGCGGGAGATGCTCAACGCGCCCGGCCTCTGAACCGGAGGGAGCCCTCCGCCGGTGCCGATGCTATGGGAGGCAGAGAGCCGTGCATCGCCGGTCCGGACCACACTGGCCACTGCGGCAGATGCAGCTCTCGATGCCTGAGTGGGTGGAGCAGGCACAAGGCTCTCCAGCCTCCGGGAGGCGGACACAGAATCCGCTCTCGCTACACGCGTGCGCGGATTCGCAGTAGGGGGCAACCGGAGCACACGGCTGGCCCTCTCCCGGGAAGGCCCGGCAACGGGAGTTCTCGCAGAACAGCGCGAACTTGCAGTCGGAATGGAGCTGGCAGGCGTCGCCTTCATTGCCTCGCGCGGTACAGCGCTCGTCGCGGCAAGAGAGCCCTGCTTCGCAGCTACGAGCAGACAGGGTGCAGCTCGCTCCCCGCGGTTCGAGCGGCATACAGGCGTCACCGCAATACCCACTGGGGACACAGCTGGAACCATAGGTGCCGCACGACTCGCCCAGGGCCGCGCGAGCCTGTACACACCGGCCACCGGCTGAAAGCGGAGCCGCATCACATTTCAGCTCCGGACGGCACCCGCACTGCGCATCCACCCGGTGGAGCGGGCAGATGCAGGACTGCCCCAGCTCATGGCGCGGCTGGCAGACGAACGTGTTGTCCGCACGGGCGGCGCAGAGCGCATTCGGCCCGCATGCGTCACCTTCGCAGGGCTCCCCCATCTGGCGATAGGCCACGCACCTTCCAGGACAGGTCGTCAGCTCGCAGAAGGAGCCGGGCACGCAGTCGATGGCCTGCCCGCAGACGCCGCCAGGCTCGCTCCTGCCCTCGAAGACGGTCCGACACACCGCCAGGCTGGGAGGCTCCGGAGTGAGTACCTCTTGGAAGAGATTCGCCTCGTAGGCATAGAAGCCGTGGAAGCCCTCCCCACACCCGAGTGTCTCCAGGTAGCGGGTCACGCACTCTCGCGCGCGGGTTCCGCTGTAGGTGACACGGCCGGAGGTAACGCTGTGAGCGATCGATTCCCGTGGGCAGAGCTCGGCCAGCCGGCGGACACAGCCTGGCATCTTGGACTCCTCCACCATGCCGCACCTCACGCGCCGGCTGCACTCCTCCGTCGCGAAGGTCTCGCACCAGTCCCCCAGTGCGATGCACGAGTCCCCGGTGGTCTCACAGGACTCCGGGCCAGAGCCACCATCGTCCCTCCCCCCTCCTCCACCTCCGCCGCGATCCGGACAGCCTGTGAGCAGGGTCACGGCGCAGAGCACCACGCACAACGCTCGACTCACCGCCACGGCACTCTGTACCTCTTGGATCCACCGCCAGCCGCTCATCGGAGGCCTTCTGGCAGGCAAGCGCCCTCCTCCAGAACTCAAGGTTTCAGGAAGGGACCATCACTGCCGATCTTTCCCGGCGCCGGGTTGCCCGGCAGGTCGAGCACATACACCCGCAGGTTGCCCTTGCCGGTGGCGCTGGCGGTCAGTGTGCCACCCGCCACGGTCTTCACATCTCCGGTGATGGCATCCTTGTAGGTGCCGTTCGGGATTCCCGTGAAGGTGGCGCCGCCGGAGACGGTGACCAGCACGAAGCTGTCCACGCCCCGGGCCGAGTCCGTGAAGCGGCGCTTGAAGGCCATGCCCCCCGTGACACCTTCGGTGGAGTACTGGCCCTTCTGGAGCGCGGGGATCCTCCGCCGGAGCTGGTTCAGCCGCTGCAGGTGCCTGGCCAGTGGCTTGCTCAGCGTCTCCGCGACCTTGCCGGAGGCGGAGGACACCACGCCGAAGTCCGAGGCCGTCACGCTCCCCTCGAGGTTCGCTCCGTAGTAGGCACGACCGGTGGTGGCCAGCGCGCACGTGGGGCCGCAGTCGATCCGCTGGCCCGCCTGGAACTCGATCTCCGAGCCGTAATACAGGGTCGGGATGCCACGGAAGGTCCACATCAGGCTCATGTTCTCGGCCCAGGCCTCCGTGCCGCCCGCGTAGCGGGTGGAGGACTTGTTGGGGCCGTAGTCGTGGGAGTCCACGTACACCACGTTGTAGGTGGCGTCGTTGTAGCTGTCGTCCGAGTCCTTGCCGTTCCAGAAGGCGTTGCTGGCCTCGCCGAAGTTCATGTGCATGCGCATGTCGATGATGCTCATGCCGGAGAACTGGCTGTGATCCGGGGCGTGGTAGCTGTTGCCCTGGAGGAAGGCGTTGGTGGAGGTGGGCTGGCTGCCCGTGCCCATTGCCTGCTCGTAGTTGTACTGCTCCAGCGCGGCCGCCGTGTCATCCGCGCTGTATGTCCTGCGCTCCTTCCAGGTGAAGAACTGCGCCGAGTGGTTGGGCGAGCCTCGATTCCACTTGTCGTTCACGAACGAGCCCACCTCGCCGAACATGAAGAAGTCCCGCCCCTTGGCGCCAAACTGTTGCTCTGCGTGCTGGCGAGCCGCGGGCAGGAAGCGCCGGTTCCACGTCACGCGCGGGATGTGGACCGCCGTGTCGATGCGGAAGCCGTCCACTCCCATGTCGATGTACTTGTTGTACACGCCGATGAGGAAGTTCTGGACGGGCGCGCTCTCGGTGTTGAAGTCCGCCAGGTCCTCGTGGATCCAGCAACTGCGCGAGTCCTCTCCCTCCCAGTTGCCGATCCAGCACTGGTGGAAGTACTGCGCCGGGAACATGCCGGAGGTGGGGTTCGGCCACTGGCAGTTGTAGATGCGATAGCCCTCCTGGCTATAGCTCCCCGTCGGCACGCCCCAGTTGCGACAGGTGTTGCCCGCGGGCTCCGCCGTCGACCACAGGTCCCCGTTGTAATAAGACTTGCCGGTGTTCGGATCGACGGTCAGCCCGTCGTACTCGAGCCCGGGCACTGGCGCGTCGTAGAACCAGCTCCACTGGCTGTCGCGCACCCCGTACACCTTGGCGTTCCACAGTCCTTTGGCACCCCAGCGGCTGGAGTGGTTGTAGACCACGTCCTGGATGACCTTGAGGCCCTTGGCGTGGGCCGCGTTGATCAGATCCTGATACGAGGCGCCCGACGACTCCAGGCGCGGATCCACCCGGTTGAAGTCCCAGGCGTGATAGCCGTGGTAGTCATAGTCCGAGCGGTTGAGCACCACCGGGGTGATCCAGATGGCGGAGAAGCCCAGGGCCTTGATGTAGTCCAGCTTCTGGATCAGCCCCTTGAAGTCCCCGCGGAACATGGGGTCGTTGTTGGCGGCGTTGCCCGACTTCACGTGCATGCTGCCGCCACGGTTGTTGGACGGGTCGCCGTCGTAGAACCGGGCGGTCAGCACGAAGTAGATGGCGTCCTCGCGGATGTCCCCTCCGAGCGGCTGCCCGGGAGGAGGCGGCGGCGGCGCGCTGCCCGTGGTGGCCGAGGCCGAGGCGCTGGCGGCGGACGTGTTGCCGGCCGCGTCGAGGGCCTTCACCGTGTAGCTGTAGGTCGTCTGGGGCTCCAGGCCGGTGTCGCTGTAGCTGGTGAGGGTGGAGGTCGCCGTCTTCGGCCCGAGGGTTCCTCCCGTCCGGGAGATCTCATAGCCCGTCACGCCGCGATCGTCGGTCGAGGCGCTCCAGCCCAGATCGATGCGCGTCTGTGTCGCCGAGGCGGTGACTCCCGAGGGCGTCGAGGGAGGCGTGGTGTCCGGCGGCAGGACCACGCACGGCGTCGTGGCGTTCGGGGTGACGACGCCATCCTTCACGCGGATCAGTCCCGTGCCGAGGGAGTAGTCCGCGCCACCGTTGTTGTCCCAGCTCCCATTGCTGTTGAACGCGGCCTTCATGCCGGTGGCCGAGCCCAGGTTGATCGTCTTCTTGACCCAGTCGGTGCAGGCCGGCTCGTTCATCGCCACGCCTGGCACGGGAGTCCACGCGCCACCGGTGGGCGCGTAGTGGATGTTGACCGCGCTCCAGCCGCGCGTGCGGGTGTAGTAGTAGACCTCGGCCTGGCTGGCGGCGGGCGTCGTCACCGACAACGCGCTGCTCGCCGCGGACACGTTGCCTGCCGCATCCACGGCCTTCACGGTATAGGAATAGGACGTGCCCGGCGTCAGGCCCGAGTCGGTGTAGCTCGCGCCGCTGGGCGTGCCGACCGTGGCGCCGTTGCGGAGCACCTCGTAGCGCGTCACCCCCACGTTGTCGGTGGACGGCGTCCACGAGAGCGCGACGGAGCTCGGGGTCAGCGCGCCCGGGCTGAGGCCCGTGGGCACCGTGGGCGGCTGGGTGTCCGCAGCGCAGGGAGTCCCCGCGTTGGCGAGCAGCTGGCCGTTCTTGATCTGATGCGTCCCCTGGGTGGGCAGGACGTAGTTGGCGCCGGACTGGTTGTTGTAGTTGTCCCAGCGGTTCTGGCCATCGTTGAGGACGGCCTGGAAGGTGCTGCCAGTTCCCGTGGTGAGGACCTTGGCGACCCAGCCCGTGCAGGCCGACTCCATCAGGGTGCCCGGCACGCTCGTCCAGCTCCCGCTGGCGTCATGGTGGAGATAGGCGCTGCTCCAGCCCTTGTAGGGCGTGTAGTAGTAGACCGTCGCCGTACCGGCCGCCGCGGGCAGGCTCACTCCCAGCAGCAGCCCCATCAAGGCACAAGCTCTCCACCGCGTCATCGAGTCCTCCTCTGGGCGTTGATCAGAGTTCGCTCAGAGTGAAGATCTTTAAAACGGCTTTCAATGGAAAGTTTGTTTTACGCGAACCGCTTCCGGTACTCCCGTGGCGAGTCAGCTCCTTGGCTGCTGGAGCTGCTGGATGACTCCCAGCGCCTCGGTGACGTGGCGCTTGGCGTTGAACTGGGAGTTGAAGATGTGCCGGATGGTCCCTTCCCGGTCGATGACGTACGTCACCCGCCCGGGAAGCAGCCCCAGCGTGCTCGGTACGCCGTACTCCTTGCGCACCTTGGCGCCCTCGTCGCTCACCAACGTGAACGGGAGCCGGTGTCTCGAGGAGAACGACTCGTGGGAGGCCGTCGACTGCGAGCTGATTCCGACGACTTCGGCGCCGGCCTCCTTGAAAGCCTCGTAGGAGTCCCGGAACGAGCAGGCCTGCGCGGTGCAACCCGGCGTGTCGTCCTTGGGGTAGAAGTAGAGGACCACCGCTGTCTTCTGGAGCAGGTCCTGCAGACGCACGGGAGTGCCGTCCTGCTTCGGCAGCGTGAAGTCCGGGGCCTTGTCGCCAATCTTCAGGGTCATGAGGACGGCTCCTGCCGTCTGGAGTTCGAGCCCTGAACTAACACACCCCCCGTGAATTCGCATCCACCAGGAGCCGGGCCTGCGCGCTCGTGGCAGGCCCAGCTCCTCCAGGACGGCAGTGCTCAGTAGGTGTAGCCGATGTTGTAACCGAGCCGACCGCCACAGCTTCCGGCGTCGTAGCACCCGGCTCGAATCACGTACGTGCCACCACCGCAGTCCGGCACCCGGTAGCGGATGCGCGAGCCCGAGCCCTTGCACGCATCATCGTTCTCCATCACCTCCAGCCCATCCGGGCCCAGCAGGCGCAGGTACGTGTCATTCGAAGCGAACGCTCCCGGCACTCCGCAGGTCCCCACGTCGAGGACCTGCCCCGGCTGCAGCGTCACCGTTACATCGGTCGTGTAGCGGGTCGCGGTCTGGGTGTCCGTCGTGGAGAAGTTGACGTACTCGTAGAACACGGGCCCCGTGCTGAAGCTCTCGCAGATGACCTGGACGTACTCACTGCAAGGGATGTCGTTCCACTTGCCCGCGGGGGCGCTCCCGTTTGGCCCCGCGTTGGCCACGGCGCAGTCCTCGTTGCCCACGGAGTTGTTGGGCTCCCCCGGGCGCCAGTTGAGGTATCCGGACGAAGGTGCCGACCAGACCCACGTCCCCTCCTTCGCGCTATCGGTGTAACCCAGCCACCACGAGCGCGTGGCCGGCAGTTGCTGCTTCACCCACTGCTCCTCGTCCGCGTCGTTGAGGGTCACCGGCGCCATGCCCTGCGCCGAGCAGGTGTACTGCGCCTCCAGCCAGGTCTTCCGCCCCTCAAAGAAGATGTAGCTGTGGCCGTTGTAGCCCTTCTCCTGGTGAGGGTCGAAGCTCTCGCAGACGAAGGGCTGGGCTTTCGTGCAGGGCAGATCGTTCCACAAGCCGGTGCCCGGGCTAAAGGCGGCGCAGTCCTCGTTGTTCGCGTTGTTGGGCTCACCCACGGCCCAGCGGGTGTAGGTGGAGCTCCCGTCCGTCCAATCCCACGCGCCCTCGATGACGCGATCATTGAGGCCAAGCCACACCGCCCCCGCCGAGGGCTGCTGCAACAGCAACCAGTCCGCCTCCGCGCTGCTCTCCAGCGTCACCAGCTTCTTGCCCATGCTGAGGCAGGCCATATCGGCCTCGGGCCACGTCTTGGGGGTGAGCACGAAGACGTACTCATGGCCGCCGTACTCCAGCCCCTGGGAGAGCGTGCCCAGCGTGGGCTCACCGCTCGGGGAGATTCCCTCGGCCTCCCAGGCCTCACCGCCACAGCCCAGGGACATCGCGGCGCCCAGCGCCCAGCTCACTCCCAGCTTCATCCACGCCCTGCGCGCCGCTCTCGTTCTCTGCTGGCTCATCGTCTTGCTCTCCGGAGGTGTGTGCCGCTCGGGCCAGGGGGCTCGAGCCAACACCCCTCATCGCAAGCGCGGTGCCACGGCGCGGGCTTCCACGGAAAGCCCGTATCTTCCGGTTGTTAGCCGCCGAGGAGGCCCGCCGAGCGCCATGCCTCGGGGTGGAACGTGCCAGCTTTGGCACACGCGCGAGTCCTCCCTGCGGACGAGCGTGTCATGGGCCTTCAGCGCGCGAGCGCGCGCTGCACGAACGCGTCGAGCTTGGCGAGCGTCTGATGGCCGAGCTCCACGGCGCCGAACGACTTCACGTGCTCGCACGCCTCCACGGTGGGGAGGACCGAGCGCATGGTGAGCAGAGTCTTCTGGCCCTGCGCCTCGAAGGTCACGGTCACCTCGAACGCGTTCGGGTCGTCGTCCACGTCCGAGCCGTGTCGGTACATGAGCCGCTCGGGGCGCTTCACCTCTCGGTAGGTGAAGCGGCTGGGGTACTGGGTGCCGTCGGGGCCCGTGAGCAGGAACCGACAGGTGCCGCCCGGCTTCACGTCCATCTGGTACACCTTCGTGGTGAAGCCATTGGGCCCCCACCACTGCGTCATATGGGCCGGGTCCGTCCACGCGTCGAACACCAGCTCGCGCGGGGCATCGAGCAGGCGCGACAGGGAGAGTTCCCGATCCGCCGTGGGGCTTGGGTTGGGGACAGCAGGCATCGGGCGGGGCTCCTGAGCGTGGCGAGGGGTGGGGCTCATCGTCGACGTCCTTTCTTCGCTTCGGGGGAAGAGACTGCGGGTTCCGGCTTCTTGCGCTCGGATTGCTTCTGATTGGCCTGCAGGGCGTGGAGGTACGACTCCAGTCGGTCGAGCCGTTGCTCCCAGTGCTCGCGGTACTGCTCGACCCACTCGGAGACCTCGCGCAGCGGCGTCGCCGCCAGCGCGCATGGCCGCCACTGCGCCTCCCGCCCCCGAGTGATGAGCCCTGCCCGCTCCAACACCTTCAGGTGCTTGGTCACCGCCGGGAGGCTCATGTCGAAGGGGGCCGCCAGCTCGGTGACCGCCGCCTCGCCCTGCGACAGCCGCGCGAGGATGGCACGCCGGGTCGGGTCGGCGAGCGCGGAGAAGGTTCGTGAGAGGGCATCGGTCTGCATGGCTGATTAACCTTATGGTTAACTAACCATTTGGTTAAATGCAAGTGAGGAACAGCTATGGGGCGTCCAGCTCGGCTAACCTGCCGGGCGAGCGGTACGCGTGGAGAGGATGCCGATGGGTAAGGTTGCCAAGAGCGTGTTGGGCCTGCTGGCCGCGCTCGTCCTGTTGCTCGTGGTGATTCTGGTCCGCACCGCGACGTATGCGCCGCCCGCCGCAGTGGACCCCGCGAACGTGCAGCTCGCCCCGGCGGTCACCTTCGATCGCGCCCGCGCCGCCGAGCACCTCTCCCAGGCGATCCAGATTCCCACCATCAGCCACCAGGACCCTTCCGAGAACCAGCCCGCGGAGTGGGAGCGGCTGCATGCCTGGCTGCAGACCACGTACCCCTCCGCCCACGCCGCCATGACCCGCGAGCTCGTCGCCGGCCATACCCTCGTCTACACGTGGAAGGGCACCGACGCGAACCTCTCCCCCATCGTCCTGATGGCTCACCAGGATGTCGTCCCCGTCACCAAGGGCACCGAGAAGGATTGGAAGCACCCTCCCTTCGCGGGCGTCATCGCCGAGGGCTCGGTCTGGGGCCGAGGCACCCTCGACAACAAGGGCTCGCTGGTCAGCATCTTCGAGGCGCTCGAGGCCCTGGCGCTCCAGGGCTTCAGTCCCCGCCGCACCGTGATGCTGGTGTTGGGCCACGACGAGGAGGCGAATGGCCTGGGAGCTCAAGGAGTGGCCGCGCTCTTCAAGTCCCGTGGCATCACCGCCGAGTTCGTCCTCGACGAGGGCATGGTGGTGATCTCCGACAACCCCATCACCCGCGCCCCGCTCGCCATCATCGGCGTGGCGGAGAAGGGCTATGCCACCCTGGTGGTCACCGCGCAGGCGACGGGTGGGCACTCCTCCACACCGCCGAAGGAGACCGGGGTCACGACGCTCGCGCGCGCCGTCACCGCCATCGTCGAGGACCCCTTCCCGCTCGACTTCCAGGGTCCCGGCGCGGCCATGGTGCGCAGCGCGGCCGCTCACGCCTCTTTCCCCGTGAAGATGGCGGTGGCCAACACCTGGCTCTTCGAGCCCCTGCTGGTCTCCCAGGTGGGAGCCACGCCGGAGGGCGCGGCCCTGCTCCACACCACCATCGCGCCCACCATGCTCAAGGGCAGTCCCAAGGAGAACGTCCTGCCTCAGGAGGCCACCGCCTGGATCAACTACCGCTTCGCTCCCGGCGATGCGTCGACCGAGGTGATGGCCCGCGCGAAGGCGGCGGTCGGGGACCTGCCCGTCACGCTGTCCTGGACGAAGACACCGAACGAGGCCTCTCCTGTCTCCTCCACGACGTCCGAGAGTTGGAAGGCGCTCGCGGCCGTGGCCGGTGAGATTTCCGGCGCTCCGGTGGCGCCGGGCCTCGTGCTCGCCGGCACCGACAGCCGCTACCTCCAGCCCGTCGCCAAGGACGTCTATCGGTTCCAGCCCATCGAGCTGACGATGGCCAGCACGAGCCAGATCCACGGGACCAACGAGCACCTGTCCCTCGAGGGCATGGAGCGCATGGTGCAGTTCTATGCCCGGCTGATCGCCACCACCGCCCGGTGAACGTTTCACCCCGGCGGATGAGGCGGCTCACGCCCTAGCGTCGGGAAGTGGGCTTCGAGCCAGACCGCAGTCGCGTCAGCTGGATGCCAACTCGGCCCTCCGCGGTCTGGCGCGTGGAGACCCGAGCCAGTATCTCCCCCCGCGCGCTCCACGCTTGGGGCGCGGGGGGGACAAGCGTATGAGGATCGTCTGTGTCGGCGGCGGCCCCGCGGGGCTGTATTTCTCAATCCTGGCGAAGCTGTCCCATCCCCATCACCAGGTCACTATCATCGAGCGCAACCCCGCCGGGGTGACGTACGGCTGGGGTGTCGTGTTCTGGGAAGACCTTCTCGACGACCTCTACCGAAACGACCCGGTGAGCGCTCGAGAGATCGCCGACAGCGCGGCCCGATGGGATCAGCAGGAGGTCCACATCCGGGGCGAGCAGGCCGTCCACATCGGCGGCTTCGGGTTCAGCATCGGTCGCGACCGGTTGCTGGAGATCCTCACCCGGCGGGCGCTGAGCCTCGGGGTCGAGATCCAGTTCCAACGCGAGCTCGAGGACCTGTCCGAGTTCGCCGACGCGGACCTGGTCGTCGCGTGCGATGGCGCCAACAGCAAGGTGCGCCGGCTCCATGCCAGCCACTTCCAGACCCACATCGAGGTGGGCAGGAACAAGTACATCTGGCTCGGCACCAACAAGCTGTTCGACGCCTTCACCTTCGCCTTCGAGGAGACTCCCGCCGGGTGGCTGTGGTTCCATGCCTACCGCTTCAGCGGGACCACCAGCACCTGCATCGTCGAGTGCCCGCAGGAGACGTGGGAGGCGCTGGGCTTCGACACGCTCGGGCCCGAAGAGACCCTCCGGCGCCTGGAGGACATCTTCAAGCGCCAGCTCGCGGGCCACCTGCTCTTCAACCAGATTCGCGGGCTCGGCAAGACGCCGTGGCTCAACTTCAAGCGCATCCGCCACGAGCGCTGGTTCCACGGCAACGTCGCGCTCATGGGCGATGCGGCCCACACCACCCATTTCTCGATCGGCTCCGGGACGAAGCTCGCCATCCAGGACGCCATCGGGCTCGCCGGGAAGCTGCGCGACACCGCGGACCTCCCCAGCGCACTGAGGGCTTATGAGGAGGAGCGTCGCACCGCCCTGCTCCCGCTCCAGAACGCGGCCCGCAGCAGCGCCGAGTGGTTCGAGAACGTTCCGCGCCACGTCGAGCAAGACACCCTCCGGTTCGCCTACGCCCTCTTGAATCGTCGCGGCGGCCCGCCGTGGCGCTACCCGCTCTACCTCGCCAGTCAGCAGGCGGCGCTGCGGGGCCTGCTGCGCTCGCTCTACTCCGCCCGGAGATGGGTCCGCAGGGGACGGGTAGACACGCTCGCGCCAGGGCCGTGACAGGATGGGCGCGTGAACAGCCCTCGCCCCCAGTCCTTGATGATCCTCGTCGCCGGCCCCTATCGCTCCGGGACGAATGACGACCCCGTGAAGATGGCGGCCAACGTCACCGCCATGACGGACATCGCGCTGCGCCTGTATCGCGCCGGGCACCTGCCCGTGGTGGGCGAGTGGTTCGCCCTGCCCCTGGTCGAAGCGGCGTGCTCCCAGAAGGTTGGCGATGGCCCCTTCAATGAGATCTTCCACCCCATCGCGCACCGCATCCTGGAGCGCTGTGACGCATGCCTGCGGATCGGCGGCGCCTCGCAGGGGGCCGATGAGATGGTGCGGACCACGCTGGCTCAGGGCAAGCAGGTGTTCTACCGGCTGGAGGATGTCCCCGGCTGCGCCTGAAAAGCGACCGGGGGCCGCGGCGCAAAGCCACGACCCCCGGAGGTACTTTCTTGCTGCGAGGAGGGACTACAGCGAGGACTTGTAGAGCAGCTTGCCGAACGACAGGGTCGTGCCGTTGTTCACCAGCCAGGTGTTGATGGTGGCCGAGGACGCGTCACCGTAGGTGGCCTTGTAGAGCGCGCCCACGCCGGCCACGTGCGGGCTGGCCATCGAGGTGCCGCTCATGGTCGCGGTGCCGCCGCTGCTCGAGGTGGACAGGATGTTGGAGCCCGGCGCGTAGATGTCCACGCAGCTGCCGATGTTCGAGAACGAGGAGCGCGTGTCGTTGCTGGCCGTGGAGCCCACCGTGGTGACGTTGGTGGCGCCCGCCGGCGAGTAGCTGCACGCGTTGGCGCCGCTGTTGTTGCCCGCCGCCACCGCCACGAACACGCCCGCGTTGGACAGGTTGGTGGCCGCCGTGTTCACCGAGGTGTTGGCCGCACCGCCCAGGCTCATGTTGGCCACCGCCGGCTTCACGTGGTTGAGGCGCACCCAGTCCATGCCGGCGATGACGCCCGACCAGGAGCCCGAGCCGTTGCAGTCCAGCACGCGCACGCCGCGCAGCTTCACGGCCTTGGCCACGCCGTAGGTGGAGCCGCCCACCGTGCCCGCCACGTGCGTGCCGTGGCCGTTGCAGTCCGCGCCCGTGCCGCCGAAGGCGTCGTATACGTTGGTCGCGCGGCCACCGAAGTTCGAGTGGGCCGTGTAGATGCCCGTGTCGATGATGTACGCGTTGATGTTGGAAGCCGTGGAGGTGTAGATGTAGGTGCCGTTCAGCGGCAGCGTCTTCTGGTCAATGCGGTCCAGGCCCCAGGGAGCGCCCGTCTGGGTGGCGTCGATGGAGGCCACGCCGTCCTCCTCGACGTACTCCACCATGGGGTTGCGGCGCAGGGCGTCGAGCTGCTTCTCGTCCAGGTCCGCCGCGAAGCCGTTGATGATGGAGTACTGGTGCCGGGTCTTCACCTCAGCCATCACATTCCCCAGCGTGCTGAACTGGGCCCCGTCCCGCAGCTTGACGATGTAGGCGCCCGGAATGGCCTTGCCCGGCTCGGCCTTGAGCAGCGGCGCCTGCGTCTGCCCGAGCTCCGACGCCTCGAGCGAGTCCATGTCGTTCATCTCACCGCCACAAGCGGCCAGGGCAAGGACAGAGCCGAGAAACAGCGTATTGCGCGCGTTCTTCATGGGGAGCTCCTTGGACTGCGGGGGGGATGGGGCTGCGACGCGCGGCAAAGTACAGAATCTCATAAACCAGGACAAGCCCTGAAAACTGAAAAACGAAGCTTTACTTGTCGGAGCAACGACTACACCGCGAGTGCGTCCCAGTCGTTGGGCTGGAAGAGGCGCGCTCCCAGCCGCTCGCACACCTCGGGGTGAGCCTGTGCCGCCGCGCCCCCCACCCACACGGGGCAGTCCGGGGGGAGCGCCGCCAGCAGTTCGGCCAGTTGCCGCTCGAAGGCCTTGGCGCCCGGGTCCATCACCGCGGACAGTCCCACCACGTCGGGCCGCAGCTCGGCCACCAGTTGCCCGAGGTCCCGGGCCGGCACGCGCTGGCCCAGGAGTGTCACTCGGAGTCCGGCATGGCGCAGCCGCAGCGCCGCGCCCAGCAGCCCCACCTCGTGCTGCTCTTCCGGGAAGCACGCCAGCACCGCGTGACGCGCGCCCTCGTTCTCCGGCGCCGCGTGCAGCAGGCTCACCAGGCGCGCGCGCACCACCTGGGAGACCAGGTGCTCCTGCGCCACCGTGAGCGCTCCCGCATGCCAGCGGTCACCCACCTCTCGCTGCACCGGGGCCAGCACCTCGTCGAAGGCCTTCAGCGGTGGCAGCGCCGCGAGCACCTCATCCAGCACCTCGGCCACCTGCCGCTGGTCGTACGCCAGGGCGGCCTGGAGTACCCGCGCGCGCCAGCCCTCCACCGCCGTGCCGCTGACCTCCACGGGCGGCTGCCGGGGCCGCCGGACGGGCTCCGCCTCCCGTCCGGGGAGCAGCTTCACCGCCTCGCTGATGGGCACGCCCTCTTCCGTCAGTTGCTTGAGCCGCTTGAGCACCTCCACGTCCGCGTCCGTGTACATGCGATAGCCCGAGGGCGTGCGCTGGGGCCGCGGCACCCCGTAGCGGCGCTCCCAGGCGCGGATCAGCTCCTCGCGCACTCCGGAAAGCCGCGCGGCGACGTGGATGCGGTGGGTGCGCTCAGCCATGCAGCGGGAGCTCAGGTCCGATTCGAGGCGCCGCGAGCCTGCTGCCACAGGGCAATCAGCTCATCGGCTGACTCAGCATACTGCGCGCCGAGCGAGAAGACCGTCTTCAGGTGCTCGCGCACGCCCGGCCCGCCCACCACCACCTGCGTCGGCGCGCAGGCTCGCATCGCCTCCGTCAGCACCTCCGACACCTCCGCCGCGTCGCGGCTGCGCACGAAGGACAGCGCGACGAGCTCCGGGTGGACCTGGGCACACGCGCCACGCAGCGCCTCGGCCGGGGTGTCGGCGCCCAGCATCGTCACCCGCCAGCCCCGGCGCTTGAGGTGCAGGCCCAGCGCCAGGAGGCCCCCCTCGTGGTGGTCCCTGGCCGGACACGCCAACACCACCCGAGGGCCCTCGGGCCGCTGCTCCTCGCTGTCCAGCAGCGCGCGCAGCCGCTGGCGGATGAGCGCCGAGGCCAGGTGCTCGCGGGCGATGTCCAGGCGCATCCCCATCTCGCGCAGCAGCGGCAGCAGGAAGCCGTTGCAGTACACCTCCACCTCCATGGAGGCCTGTCCCTCGTCCAGCACCCGCCGCAGCTCGTCCGCGTCCATCACCATCACCGCGGACCAGAAGCGCTCGGAGAGCCGCTCTCCCGTGGGCAGCCCCTGCACCGGCGTGGTCTTCACCTGGGCGATGGCCTCGCTGACCGACAGCCCCTCGGAGATGTGGCGGGCCACGCGGCGGATGTTCTCCACCTCCTCGCGCGTGTAGGCCCGGTAGTTGTTCTCGCTGCGGTGCGGGCGCGGAAAGCCGTAGCGGCGCTCCCACGCGCGCAGCGTCGCCTCGCGGATGCCCGTCAGCCGGGCGATGGTGCGAATGCGCAGGAGTGTCATGCCCGAATCCCCCGCACCGTGTCCCAGCGCTCGGCCACCCCGCTGCCTCCCGACACCCTCCGGGTGAAGCCCTCGAGGCTCGTGGCGGCGGCCACCTTGCGCACCACCGCCTCCAGGTTGTCCTGGAAGAGCTCCAGCTCGCCGGGCGCGTGCGGCGCTCCTACCTCCACCAGCACGTCCGGCCGCTCGTGCTCGAAGAAGGCATAGCGCAGCGCCACCGGCACGCACTCCGCCCGGCCGACTCGCGCCAGCAGCTCCACCCCGCGCCGCAACTTCAATGGCAGCACGCCGAAGGGCCGCAGCTCCCCTTCCGGGAAGAGGCACACCGCCGCGCGCGGCCGGCTCAGCAGCTCGCGCGCATAGCGCAGCGACTCCAGCGAGGAGGCCGCCTCTCCGGGACGGATGCTGAAGGCGCCCAGCCGCGAGAGGAAGCGGTAGCGGGCGAGGTTCTTCTCCTCCATGAGGCAGTACGCGTCCCAGCCCGCCGCGCGCGAGAGCTGGTGCAGCACGAAGCCGTCCCACCAGCTCGTGTGGTTCACGTAGACCAGACGGCCCTCCGCTCCCGTGGGCAGCGCGCCGCGCACCCACAGGCCTCGGAAGGTGGAGCGGAACTTCCACCCCACGTACCCGTCCAGCAGCCAGCCCAGTGGCCCCCCTTTGGCCGCGCCAATCACGGCACCCGAGCCTCCTTCGCGCTCACCAACGCCGTGAACAGCGCCAGCCCGAGCGATACCAGGAGGCTCGTCAGCACGAAGAAGAGCACCTCCTCCAGCGGCACCTTGCCCACGTACACCCCCAGGTGCCGGCCCTCGCCGAAGTTCCAGATGCCCGCGGAGATGGCCAGGTGGTCCGCCACCGAGAGGTAACCGCCGATGATGAACGCCGGGGGCAGCACCGCCCTCAGCACCGCCCCCGTGCGCTCCTTGTAGTGGCGCGCCAGGAAGAAGAGCTGCACGAGGATGACCGGCCCCGTCCAGACCAGCAGGTGCAGCAGATAGGCCCAGCGCGACTCCAAGAGCTCGCTCATGGCGTGGCCTCCAGGGCTCGCGCCAGCCGCGCCCGCGCCCACAGGCCCACCAGCAGCGTCTGCAGCCCGAAGAAGAGGTACTCCTCGAGCGGGAGGTAGCCCAGCTTGATGCCCCAGATGCGCTCGGGGTCGAAGCCCCACAGCCCCCACTTCACCGCCATGTTGTCCCAGGGCGTCGTCGCCACGTAGACCACCACCAGCAGCAGCCCCATCGGCAACAGGCTCCGCGCCGTGAACGTCTTGCGGTAGCGCACCGCCAGGAAGGCGATGGGCAACACCACGAACACTGCCAGGAAGCTCGCGTACGTCATCCCGGACCTCCGCTGAGTTCGGGCCACACCGGGGCCATGCGTCCTCCGCGCTCCAGCGCGTAGGTGCGGCCCCTCCAGGTCACCGTGCCCGCGCGCCACGTGGAGCGCAGGAATGCCATGAGCAGGAGCGCCTCTCCGAGCAGCCAGGCCGTGGCCACCGTGAGGGCTCCGGGCGAAGGGAGCGAGGGCGAGGGCCGCGTGAGCACCGTCAGCCGCCACGACAGCAGCGTGCGCACCGTCACCAGCACGCCCGTGGCCGCCGCCAGCTCCCACGAGCCCAGCACCGCCGCCAGCGCCGCCAGCGGCAGCGTCGGCGTGAAGAGCAGCGGCACCGTCGGGTACAGCTCCGGCCGGTGGCTCGCCAGCACCTGCATCCACCGCGTGAAGCGCTCCACCGCTGGCCGCCAGGAGCCCATCGGCTCCATCGGCACCAGCGCCGGCACCTCCGCCAGCGCTACCTCCAGCCCTCGCGCATGGAGTCGCCGGGCCAGCTCCAGGTCCTCGCCAATGTGGTCCCCCAGCGCGCCCAGCTCCTCCATCGCCACCGGAGAGAGCCCCAGCGCCTTGCCACACACCGCCTTGGCTCCCGCGCTCATCGCGTGCAGGGCGAGGAAGCTGTGGTGGCTGTGCCGCAGCAGGCCCGCCACCGCCCGCGCCACCATGCCCCGCGCACCCACCGGTGTCGGCGCCGCCGTGCTCAGCGCCGCGCCCGCCTCCACCGGCGCCGCCAGGGCCTCCACCAGCGCGCCCGTCACCGCCACGTCCGCGTCCACCGCCAGCACCACCCGCCCCTGCGTCCGCAGCGCGCCCAGCGCATATAGAAGGTGGCCCACCTTCCGGTTCGGCGTCGGCGGATCGCTCGGCAGCCAGCGCACCCCCGGCCCCAGCCGAGGCCGGTACGGGGACACCACCACCTGCTCCAGCGCTCCCGCGTAGTCCACCGGCTGCGCGAGGTTCTCCAGCTCTCGCTCCGTCGGCGCATCCACCGGCCGCAGCAACAGCACCGGCACCCGCGTCCCCTTCCCCCCGGCGCGCCGAGGCCGCAGCAGCCGCCCCAGCGCCACCGCGCTGAAGCCCGTGGCCAGCACCGCCCAGGCCAGGCCCACCACCGCCACCGGGCTCATGAGCGGCTCTCCACGCGCGTGCGGAAGTGCGCCATCCACCGAATGAGCGGCGAGTGGAAGCGGCGGAAGTCCGCCACCTCGCCCAGGGTGTCCCAGCCGTCCTGCCGCGCCTCCACCCGCGCGTAGAAGGGCGAGGACTCCAGGAAGCGCGGCGCTCCCACCACCGTGTTGCCCGTCCGCAGTTGCCGGGGCACCCGAAGCCCCCAGCCCGTGAGCTCCGTGGGCGTGCGCTCCAGGCCCGCGCTCCGCTCGCACAGCACCCCGCGAGGCCCCGCCGTCACCCGCACCGGCGCCACGCCCTCGGGCAGCACGTAGTCCACCACCGTCTCCCGCTCTCCGTGCGTGCGCGCCCAGTGCCACCCGGGCAGCCGCTCGCCCAGCAGCTCCTCGCCGTGGTTCGTGTCGTGGTAGCCCAACCCCTCCGCGAAGAGTCCCTCGGTGGCCACCTCCAGGCGCGCTCGGGAGCGCGGCGCCATCGGCTGCCACCAGTGCGGCAGCCCCGGCACCAGCTGCACCTCCTCCCCCATGGGCGTGAGCGGCTCCAGCTCCAGGCTGGCCAGCACCGGCCGGCCCCACGGCGCCGTGCGCTCCTCCACCACCATGCGCACGCGCCCTTCCTCGTAGCTCAGCGCCGAGTTGCCGATGCGCAGCCGGCGCGGGCTCCCCAGCTCCACCACCGGGTACTCGGTGAGCACCCAGCGGCGCCGAACCCCCTTGTGGTACAGCGCGAAGTTCACCGCGCAGTGCTCCTGCGGCAGCCCTCCGCGCCGGGCCGCCACCGAGTAGCGCGGCGAGAAGAGCGAGCCCACCATGAAGATGAACACCGCGCTGTAGTCTCCCGCCGTCACGTCCGCGTAATACCAACGGTACGTTCCCGGCCCGGAAGGCAGGGGCGGCAGGGCGCTCGACAGGCTCATACCTCGACTCCCCGCAGGTGCTCCGAGGCCATCTCCGCCGCGAAGCTGCCCGATAACATGACCAGCGGCACCCCACCTCCCGGGTGCGTACCCCCACCCGCGAAGAACAGGCCCGGCCTGTTGCCACGAATGCGCGGCCGGCGGAAGGGGCCAAACTTCCCGTGCGGCAGGAAGCCGTAGATGGAGCCCCCGGGCGCACCCTGCGCCGCGAGATCCACCGGCGTGCGCTGCCCCAGCACCCGCACCCGCCCCTGGAGCTCCGGGAAGTGCGCGTACAGCCGCTCGAACATCTGCGCCTTGGCCCGCTCCGCGTTCAACTCCCACCCCTCGGCCGCGCGCTCTGCCCGCGCCAGCCCCGTGGGCAGCGGCGGCGCGTTCACCATCACGAACAGCCCCGTGCGCCCCAGGGGGGCCATGGAGGTGTCCGTCGCCGAGGGGTTGCACACGTACACCGTCGGATCGCTGGCGAGCCTGCCCGTGAACAGCTCGTCGAACTCGCGGCGATAGTCCTGGCTGAAGAGCACCGCGTGGTGCGGCACCGGCGGGCGCCCATCCACCTCCAGCAGCAGCACGTAGCCGGACAGCGCCAACGCCTCGCCCTCGCGCCGCAGCGCCCCCAGCGGATCGGCGTTCACCACCACGCTGTCGAACCCCTCCGCCGCTCCCTCGGGGCCCACGCGCCAGCCGCCCTGGGGGTCGCGCTCGTAGCGGGCGTGGACGTTGAGCCGCACCGCTGCGCCCAACCGCCGCACCGCCTGCCCCAGCGCCTCCACCAGCGCGCCAATGCCGCCGCGCACATGGTGCGTGCCGTAGGCCCGCTCGATGTGAGGGATGAGCGCGAAGGCCGCGCTCGCCTCGTAGGGAGAGGCGCCCGTGTACGTGGCGAAGCGCCCCACGTATTGACGCAGGTGCTCCGTCTTGAAGTGGCGCACCGCCAGCTCGTGCAGCGTGTTGAGCCGCATGCCCGCGAGCACCGCTCCCACCCCGCGCCGCGCCACCCGCGCCATGAAGCCCGCCATCCCCTCGAAGGGCGCCTCCAGGTACGGCTCGCCCGCGGCCCGGTAAATGGCCTCCGCCTCCTTATAGAAGGAGAGGATTCCCTTCTGCTCGCTGCGGCGCAGCTCACCCGCGCTGGCCGCCATGCGCTCCACATCCTTATATGCGGTGAAGGAACAGCCGTCCCCGAAGCGGTACACGCACTGCGGCTCCAGCTCCGTGAAGGGCGGCAGCAGGTCCAGCGCGCCCAGCCGCTCGAAGGTGCCGCGCACCAGCGCCGGCATTGTCAGCAGCGTGGGCCCCGTGTCCAGCGTCACCCCGTCCACCGTGACCGCCTGCGCCTTGCCGCCCAGGCTGGCGCCCTGCTCGAAGAGGGTGACGTCATGCCCCTCCTTCGCCAACAGGCCCGCCGCCGTCAGCCCGCCGATGCCGCCGCCGATGACCGCCACCCGGGTGCGCCTCATCGCCGGCCACCCTTGCGCCCCGCGACCTCCGCGAGGATTTCGCGCGCGCGCTCCGGCCGGTACACCCGCTCGAGCGACAGCCGCTCGGCGACGACCTCCACCCACTCTCCACTGGCCCCCGCCTCGGCGGCGATGCGCCGGGCGTGCAGCGCCATGTGGCCCTTCTGGATGCCCTCGGTGGACAGCGCCTTGAGCGCCGCCAGGTTGGTGGCCAGCCCCGCCGCCCCCGCCAGCCCGGCGAGGTCCACCGCGCCCTGCACCCCCGCCAGCCGCAGCGCCCGCTGCACGCCCGGGTGCGAGCGCGCCGCCCCACCCACCGTGGAGGTGGCCAGCGGCATCTCCACCTCGCCGCACAGCTGGCCGTCCTTGCCCTTCCACCAGGAGGTGAGCGGCCGGTAGGCGCCCGAGCGCGACGCGTACGCGTGCGCCCCTGCCTCCACCGCGCGCCAGTCGTTGCCGCAGGCCACCAGCACCGCGTCCACCCCGTTCATCACTCCCTTGTTGTGGGTGACGGCCCGGTACACATCCAGCTCCGCGAAGCGCTGCGCCTCGAGGATGGCGTCGCGCACCTCTTCCCCGTCCGGGAAGCCCTCCGAGGCCAGCACCGAGCTCGGCACCCGCGTGCGCACCTTCACCTTCCGGCGGTCCGCGAGGTTGGTGAGGATCTTCAGCCCCGCGCGGCCCCCGGCCAGCTCGGCCAGCCGCGGCGCCAGGTCCTCCGCCACGCTGTTGACGAGGTTGGCGCCCATCGCATCGCGCGTGTCCACGTGCAGGTGGACCACCAGCGTGGTGGCATCCAGCACCCGCACTTCCAGCTCCCGGGCGCCCCCGCCGCGCTCACACATGGCGGGCATCCGCGCGTTGGCCTGCGCCAGCAGCGCCTCCTTGCGCGCCAGCAGCGCCGCGCGGCCCAGCTCCAGCGAGGCCACGTCCAGCAACTGCACCTGGGCGGTGGTGATGGGTGGATCCGCCTCCACACGGAAGCCGCCCCCTTCGGAGCACAGCCGCGCCGCGTACGAGGCGGCGGCGATGATGGAGGGCTCCTCCACCGCCATGGGCACCAGCCGCTCCTGCCCGTCGATGATGAAGTTGAGCGCCACCCCCAGCGGCAGCCCGTGCAGGCCGATGACGTTCTCCACCATCGCGTCCGCGCACGCCTCGTCGAAGCCTCCCAGCCCCGAGCACGCCTCCTGCTCCTCGGGAGACAACCAGCGCGCCTCCACCAGCCGGGCCCGGCGCCGCTCCGGAGACTGCCGGTAGAAGCCCGACAGCCGCGACGTCCGCTTCACCTCCAGGGTCTTGATCTTGTCGTCGCTCATCCCCGCGTCCCCGTCGGAAGGAGTGGCACGCGGACCTCGCCCGTGGGCAGCACCGCCGCGGGCCGGGCCATGGCCGCCGCCGCCAGCGCCAGCTTGCGCCGCCCCGGCACGTACGCCCTGGCACCAAACACGTCGTAGTCGCGCTCCTCGATGACCCGGAGGATGTCTCCGTAGATGCCGCCCATCAGCCGCACCATGCGCTGGCTGCCCAGGCCGGTGAGGTAGGGAACCCCCTGAGCCGCGCTCGCGTAGTAGGCGCGGGCCCGGGCGATCTGGAAGCGCATGAAGTCACGCCACCGCGCGTCCACCTGCCCCCGGCCCAGGTCCTCCTCGCTGAGCCCGAAGGCCTTCAGCTCGTCGGCGGGCAGGTACACCCGCCCGCGCTCCAGGTCCTCACGCACGTCGCGCAGGATGTTGGTGAGTTGCATCGCCCGGCCCAGGTCCGCCGCGTACGAGGCCGCGCGCGGCTCGGTACACCCCAGCACCGGCGTCAGCATCAGCCCCACCACGCCCGCCACCCGGTAGCAGTACAGGTCCAGCTCCGCGAAGCTGGCGTAGCGGTCCTTCGTCAGGTCCATCTCCATGCCGGAGATGAGGTCCTGGAAGGGCTGCTCGGGGATTCGGAAGTGGCGCACGCAGTGCTTGAGCGCGGCGAACTCCCCCGCGTCCCAGGGAGACTGCGCCTGCGCGCTCATCAGCCGCTCGGCCGGAGAGTCCATGCCCGGCGCCGCCAGCTCCGGCATCGGCAGGTACACCTCGGCCACCATCTGCCGCGCATTCTCCAGCCGCGCCTTGAGGTCCACCGGCGCCACGCCCTCGCCGCCCTCGTCCACCATGTCGTCCAGCCGTCGGCAGAACGCATACAGCGCGAAGGCCGCCCGGCGCCGCGCGCCAAACATCAGGTACGAGGCGAAGAAGAAGCTCTTGGCGTGGTGGCGCGTCACCTGCCGCGCGAGCTGGTAGCCCCGGGAGACCAGCGCCATGTCCTCGTGCGAGTTCATGCCGCCACCTCCACCGCCGCCGGGGCGCTCGTGCCCACCGGGCCCGCGACGGGGACATGGGAGAGACCCGCCTCCTTCGCCCACCCGAGCATCCGCTCCACCACCAGCCGCGCGGAGATGAGCACCGTGGGCAGCCCCGTGCCCGGCTGCGTGGAGGCCCCCACGAAGAAGAGGTTCTTCACCCGGGGGTCCTGGTTGCTGGGACGGAACGGGCCGATCTGGAAGAAGTTCTGCGCCAGCCCGAAGGCGCTGCCGTGCATCAGGTTGTACGAGGAGGCCCAGTCATCCGGCGTGAAGACGCGCTCCACGGCGATGTCGCGCTCCAGGTCCGGATAGCCCAGCTCCGCGAGGCGCTGGAACACCTTGGCCCGCACCTTCGGCCCCTCCACCTTCCAGTCCAGGCCCGGGTGCTGGTGCGGCACCGGCACCAGCACGTAGACCGAGTCCTTGCCCTCGGGCGCCAGGCTCGCGTCCGTGCGTGTGGGCACGTTCACGTAGAAGCTCGGGTCCTCCGGCACGCGGAAGCGCTCGAAGATGTCATCGAACGAGCCCTTGTAGTCCCGGCCGAACACCACGTTGTGGTGGTTCAGCCCCGGGTAGCGGCGCTTGAGCCCCAGGTAGAGCATGTAGCCGCTCGAGGTGTAGCGCAGCTTCTCCTTGCGCGGCAGCGCGGTGGGCGCGCCCTCCAGCAGCTTCTGGTAGGCGTAGGGCAGGTCCGCGTTGCACAGCACCACGTCCGCCTTCACCACCTGCCCATCTTCCAGTTGCACGCCCGTGGCGCGCGCGCCCTCCGTGAGGATGCGCTTCACCGGAGCGCCGTAGTGCAGGTGTACGCCCTCCTCGCGCGCCACCTTCTCCAGCGCCTGGGGAATGGCGTACAGGCCCCCCTTCGGGAACCAGATGCCCACGCCCAGCTCGGTGAAGGGCAGCAGCCCGTACACCGCCGGCGAGGCAAACGGAGAGACGCCCAGGTACATCGTCTGGAACGTCATCGCCGCGCGCAGGCGCTCGTCCTGGAAGTAGCGCCCCACGTCGGAGTACATGCGGCGGTGGGCGCGGACCTTGAAGATCTTCGAGAGCACACTCGGGGCGAAGTAGTCCGTCACCCCCGCGTAGTTGCGGCCCACGAGGTGGTCCAGGCTGGTGCGGTACTGCTCGCGCCCCTGCGCCATGAAGGCCAGGAAGCGCGCGTAGCTGCCCGGCTCGAAGCGCTCCAGCTCCTTGCCCATGGTGCAGAGCTCGGAGGTGAAGGTGATGTCCGAGCCATCCCGGAAGTGGATGCGGTAGTTGGGCTCGCACCGCAGCAGCGTCAGGTAGTCCTCGAGGCGGCGGCCCAGCGCGCGGAAGGTCTCCTCGAACACCTCGGGCATGAGCACGATGGTGGGGCCGATGTCCCAGGTGAAGCCCTCGACCTTGAGCTGGTTGCAGCGCCCGCCCGGCCCATGCGTCTTCTCGAAGAGCCGCACCTCGAAGCCTTGACGCGCCAGCCGCGCCGCGGCCGCCAGCCCACCCACGCCGGCGCCCACCACCACTGCCTTCGGCCTTCCGTGCTCCATGGCCATGTTCCGTTCCTCAGGCGGCGCGATGCGCCAACCGGGTGATGAGGCTGTCCAGCAAGTCCTTCATCCCGCCGCTGTCCGGCAGGGCGTGGAGGGCGCGACGTGCCGCCCGAGAGGCCCGCTCCACCATCCGCTCGCAGGCGGCGCGGCCTCCGTGCTCTTCCACCAGCGCGCGCGCCACGGCGAGCGCCTCGGCGTCCTTGGCCTCCGGCGCCAGCGCCCACAGCCGCTCCAGCTCGGCGCGCGCCGACTCACCCGCGCGCGTGTAGGCCGCCAGCACCGGGAAGGTGCGCTTGCCCTGCGCGAAGTCTCCGTCCGAGGCCTTGCCTGCCACGTCCGTGTCGCCGAACAGGCCGATCAGATCGTCGCGCAGTTGGTAGGCCAGCCCCACGTGGCGGCCCACGCGCTCCAGTCCCTCGCACAGCGCCTCGTCGGCGCCCGCCAGCATCGCCCCGCACACCAGCGGCGCGCTGAAGCCGTAACGCGCCGTCTTGAGGGACGCCACGCGCAGGCACTGAAAGAGCGTCACCTCCGAGAGCGGCGCGTGCGACAGCTCCAGGTCCAGGTACTGCCCCGCCGCAGTGTGCCGACACACCGCCAGGTAGTACTGGCACGTCCGCGAGGCGCCCCGCAGGCCCGAGGAGAGCATGGCCTCGAGCGAGCGGGCGAACAGGTGGTCGCCCACCACCACGGCCAGGTCTTCGCCTGCTCTCCCAGGAGCAAGCAGGCGATGGAGCGCCGTGCCTCCTCGGCGCAGTTCGGCCTGGTCGGCCACATCGTCATGGATGAGGAGGAAGGTGTGCAGCAGCTCCAGCCCTGCCGCGAAGCGCCACAGCCCCGAAGGTACCGAAGTCGTTCCCCGCGCCAGGCTGTATCCGGCCATCACCAGCGCGGGCCGCACCCGCTTGGCCGGTCGCAGGCTGAAGGCGCGCGTGCGCTCCATCGCCCGTGTCCAACGTGGGTCTAACGTGGCCTCATCCGGCAGCTCGAAGAGCTCGGCGAGCGAGGCCTCCACCTGCTGCTGCACCAGCTGCAGCCAGGCCTGCTCCGGCCGAGGCGCGACCGGCGGAGGCGGCGCCGGGGACGGAGCAGGCATCGTGGTGAGGGGTGGCGCCATCGCTACGTCCTCCGAGTCTTCGGGAGCTTTCCCTTCATCAGGTAGCGTTTGCGTACAGGTTTTGTCAAGGCTATGTTCAACGTTTGTTGGAACCTTGTACACGGGAGCTCTATGAAGGCTTGGATAGCAAGCGCGTTGACTGTGACGCTGGCCACCGGGAGCGTCTCCGCGCAGGGACTGGGGGCCAGTCCGCTGGATGCGACACTGCACAGCTCGAAGGGAGACGAAGCGCCGCTGTCGAAGTGGCGGGGCAAGCCGGTCATCCTCTTCTACGAGGACAAGGACTCGACGACGCTCAACCTGCCGCTCAAGGAGGAGCTGTTCGAGCGCGGCAAGGCGCGGGGCCTGTTGGAGGCGGCCTGGGTGGTGGCGGTGGCGAACCTCAAGCCGTTCAACTTCTTCCCCGCTCGGCAGATCGCCCTCTCGTATGTGCGGGATGAGGAGAAGAAGGCCGGGGTACCCATCCTCGTGGACCTGGAGGGAACGCTGGGCGGCGCGCCGTGGAGCCTGCCCACCAAGACGTCCACGGTGATGCTGCTGGATGCCAGCGGAGCAATTGTCTACCGCTACTCGGGCAAGCTGGGAGAGGCGGATCGCCAGGCATTCTTCCAAGCACTGTCGGGGCTCATCGGCGTGGACCTCGCCGCGGAGCCGAAGCCGTGAAGGTAGCCGTCACCGGGGGGAGCGGCTTCGTAGGGACCCGTCTTGTCCAAGGTTTGGTGGACGGGGGGCACACGGTCCACGTGCTGGTGCGAAACGTTGAACACGCGCTGTCCAAGCTCCCCCCGGGGGTGACGGGGGCGGTGTTCCGAGCGGGCGAGCCGTTGGGCCCGGAGGCGCTGGCGGGGGCGGAGGCGGTGGTGCATCTGGCGGGCGAGCCGGTCAACCAGCGGTGGACACACGAGGGCAAGCGCCGCATCCACGAGAGCCGGGTGCAGGGCACGCGCGCCCTGGTGGAGGCCATGCGAGCAGCGGGCACGGTGCGGCGCTTCGTGTCGGTGTCGGCGGTGGGCTACTACGGCGGCACGCGCTCGGCCGAGCCGAAGACGGAGGAGAGTCCCCCGGGAGAGGACTTCCTGGCGAGCGTCTGCCGGGACTGGGAGGCGGAGGCCTCTCGCGCGCGGGAGGCGGGAATCTCCACGGCGGTGGTGCGCATGGGCGCGGTGCTGCACCCGGAGGGCGGAGCGCTGCACGCGATGCTGCCCCCGTTCCGCATGGGCGCCGGCGGGCGCGTGGGCTCGGGCAAGCAGTACGTGAGCTGGATCCACCGGGAGGATGCGCTGGCGGGGCTGCGCCTGCTGGTAGAGAACCCCGCGCTGGAGGGCTCCTTCAACCTCAGCTCCCCCGAGCCCGTGACCAACACGGAGTTCGCCCACGCGCTGGGCACGGCGTTGGGGCGACCCTCCGTCATGCACGTGCCGGGCTTCGTGCTGAAGGCTGCGCTGGGAGAGATGTCGATGATGGTGCTTGAGGGACAGCGCGTGGTGCCTCGACGCCTCCTGGAGGCAGGCTTCACGTTCCAGTTTCCCCGGCTGGAAGAGGCACTGAAGAACCTGCTCGCGTGACCTGTGAGCCCGCGAGTCGTCTCGCGGACCCTCCGCGCCCGTCGTCTGTCGGGTGCCGCGTCACCTGGGCCCATGCCCTACCCCGAGACACTGGTGGCGCTCGGAGGCTCGACGCATGCTCTCGCGGCAAAGGGGGCTCTCATGTCGGGCACGCGCGGCGGGTCTTCTCCTGTTTGGAGGGAAACACGCGCCGTGCTCTCGCTCCTCTTCTGCTCGCCGCTCGCCTTCTTCGTCCTCTGCGTCCTGACCTTCCCGGCCACGATCCTCTTCTTCCTCCCTTTTCCCCAGGGAGACCTCGGGTCCCAGAGCCTGCAACTGCTGACCTCGGGCCGGCTGCGGCTCTGGCACATGCTCATCGCGGTACAACCGATGCTCTGGGTGGCCTCCCTGCTCATCGTCTCCCATGACTTGAAGCGCAGCCGCTCGGCCTGGCCTGGGACGTGGCGGGAGCGCACGGTGGTTGTGCTCTGTACGCTCCTGCTGGCCACCCTGACCACGTTCCCCGTCCTGGCCACCAACAGGGCTCCAAGCTCGCCTCTGACTCCGGACTTGGACGCCCTGCTCCAGTTGCCTGACTTCCGCACCCGAGCACTCATCCTGGGCCTTCTCTATGCGGGGGCCGTGACGCTGCACACCTTTGGGATGTTTACCGTGCATGTCCAGCTCATCGGCCGTCTCCGGCGATCCCCGTCTCACGAGGATGCGCCAGAGGCGGTGGAGCTCGAGGAAGAAGTGTCCTGGTATCTGCGACTCCGGTCCCAGCTGGAGCGGTTCTTCAGCCTCACCGCCACCATCATCGGAACCGCGAGCCTGAGCGTGGGGGCCTTTCGCAACCTGCTCAATGAGCTGCGCGCTTCTCCCTCCGAAGCGATGCCTGCTTCGCTGGTCTTGGTCCACGGCATCTACTTCTCCCTGCTTCTCGCCCTCGTCTACCTGCCAGCGCACAAGACCCTGAGTGACGTAGGCCAGAGGTTGACGGACCGGCTCGTCCGGCAATCGATCGGCGCAGGCACCACCTGGCAGTCCTGGTCCCAGGAGCAGCAAGCCGTCCGCGCCTACCTGGGCCTGCAGAGCACCGCACTCCTGGAGTTCCAGAAAGGCATCACCGTGCTGGCGCCTCTCGTCGCGAGTCTCTCCTCCTTGCTGCTGGGTTCCCAGGGATGAGTTTCCGTTGACCCGAGGTGGCTTCAGCGATCGGCGAGCTCCAGGAGCTTGGTGACGGTGGCCCAGTTGCGTGCTGTCGGGGTAACCCCCAAGCGCGTACCCGTGAGCACGATGGCCAGCTTCGATTCCCCGATGCCATTCGGGAACCGGGCGTAGATCTCACGCCCCACGACGCGGAACTCATCCGGCAGGTACGCCGCCGGGTCGATCTTCTCGAGCCGCTTCGGATCCGGCACGTCGGACAGGAACGTCACCAGGAACCGGGAGGGAGCCTCCTCGGCGCCAGGGAGAGGGTTCGCCTGGATCGCCGCGGCCAGCTCATCCCGGGTGCGAACGAGGACGGAGACCTGGAAGCCAAACTCCTCGGTGATGGCTGCCTCGATCTGCCTGGCGAGCTGGGCTGGAGCCTTCTTCTTGCTGGTGAAGACGGCGTTGCCGCTCTGGAGGAGGGTCGCGACGTCGGTGTAGCCGAGTCCCTCCAGCAGCTGACGCAGCCGCGCCATCGGGACCTTCTTGTTTCCACCGACATTGATACCGCGCAGCAAGGCGACATACCGGGCCATGGCCCCGGGCTTTAACACGCGGGCAACAGACTGCGCGCGGCAGCCGTCCCAGGCTCGCAGTCCTGCAGATCTCCTCCCTCTCTGCTGCCAAGACTGGGGGCCTCACCTCTTCCGCCTACACTGACTTGAGAGGCCGGTTTCAGTGACACGGGCTGGTATCTACGGGTGGTTACTGGCGCCACACCGTTGGTGTAGGGCTTCCCAAGAGGCATCGAAGGGAACACGAAGGGGCACCAGGGAGAAGACTATGATTCCGCGACACTCCAAGTCACCGGAACCCATAGAGATTTCCTGGCTTGTTAAGAATTATCCACAGGCTCTGGGGGTGACTTGCAGAGGCTGGAGGGCCTTTTTACCTTGAGGCCATTCATTCTTCGATGGAGACCATGCACAATGGAGGGCCCATCCAAGCCAGAAAGAAAGCTGAAACGGATGCCGATGTCCCTGACTGCTCGGAAGTTGCTCCGAGCATTGTTGCGGCATCAGAAGAAGCATCGGCTCGTCTTTCGCCAGATCTATCGTCCTGAACGGATACCCAGGCGACTAACGACCTACGGGAAGATCAGAGCGGCAGCTGGAGTAAGCGCTCCCCCGATCAAGCTTGGACGCTATCTGGGAGAGATCGCTCACTTCTGTATAGCGAACCATCTTCCTCCGCTCAATGCGCTCGTTGTCAATGGCAAGAGCCTGACGCCAGGAGGAGCGTACATAGGTACCGATTGGGAGAGAGACGTTTTTGCCGCACTCATCTGCCGGTATCCGGATGCCAAGAAAGTGATGCCGTACACCAAAGAAAAGAAGCCGACTTGATTTGATATGGCGGAGCCACTTCAGCTTCCCTCAAAGAGGGCTTGCCAAAGGCTTTGCAGTACTTTCCCGCGAATGTTTGACCGAGGCTCCAGTTCATGGCAAAGCTCTTCTTTTCCTACAGCCACGCCGATGAGGCACTTCGTAACAAGCTGGAGGCTCACCTTTCGATGCTCCGTCGCCAAGGACTCATCGAGTCCTGGCATGACCGGCGGATCACAGTGGGCAGTGAACTCGACGCCTCTATCAGCAGGCAGCTTGAGGTGGCTGACGTCATCCTGCTACTCGTGAGTTCTGATTTCCTTGCCTCTGAGTACTGCTACTCCAAGGAGATGATGAGGGCGCTTGAGCGTCACGACTCTAGCGAGGCCCGGGTCATCCCCGTGATTCTACGTCCGTGTGACTGGCACTCGGCGCCATTTGGTAAGTTGTTGGCTGCGCCTCGCGATGGGAAAGCCATTACAATGTGGCCAAACGAAGATGAAGCGTTGACAGATGTCGCGGTGAAGGTCCGTGAGGCCGTCAAGGAACTGGGTGCGCGCCAAGTGCCAGGGGGCGTTCCGCAGGTCCCATCGGCACCGAAGGGGGGAGCAGCCTTTGCGACAGCCTCCCCATTGGCGGCACCGGAGCGGTTACGCTCGAGCAACCTGCGAGTGAAGAAGGAATTCTCAGAACTGGACCAAGACCAGTTCTTGCACGACGCCTTCGAGTATACGGCGAGGTTCTTCGAAGGCTCGCTGGGAGAACTCCAGGAGCGCAACGCTGACATCAAGACGAGGTATCAGCGCATCGATGCGCGTCGATTCGTCGCCCATGTCTATAGAAACGGCGAGAAGTTGACGGAGTGCTCGATCAGCTTGGCCAGCTTAGGACGCAGAGATAGCATTGCCTTCTCGCACGGCGCATCCGCAAGCGTAAATGGCATCAACGAGATGCTCAATGTCGAGCACGATAGCCAGTCGCTCTACCTGAAACCCCTAGGAATGTCTTCCTTTGGGCAGTCGCGCGATGAGAAACTGTCACACCAAGGCGCTGCCGAGTACCTGTGGGCATTGCTCATGGAGAGGCTTCAGCGGTAACGAAGGGTCGGAAAGCAACTGGTCATCGGTGACCGCCTGCCCCGATACCCGCGCGAGCCTGAAGATCTCTTTCCACATGCACGGCAGGCGTTGGGAGGGAGCAAGGACGTGGCGAGCATCCATGCGTCAGCGTCGGGCGCGAGGTTGCCCCCGCGGGGTGCCAGAGATGAAGCACGGGCACCACCTGGCGTCTCCTCCTCTTCCCCGCGGCTGCCCTCTATCCTGACCACCTCCTCGCAAGAAGGAGTGACACATGCTTCCGTGGCGGATTCTCTGGAAGGCCGAAGCGCTATTCCTTGCGTTGATCGTGGGGTGCGCCAGCGTCCCAAGGGTCCCCCGCGTGGAGGACACCGGCCAGAGCAAGGCTGTCGTCCACGTCTCTCGTACTGCTGACCTGCAACCCGTGGAACTGGAGGAAGAGGAGTTCCAGCAGGCCGTGAGGCGCCTTGCGCGCGAGGTGCGAATGACAGGCACGCCGCGCCAGACGGCGGAAAAGGCGTTTCAGCTGGACCCGCAGAGCGGCAATTATCTCTACCTTCAGCGAGATAAGAAGCTGGTGCCAGCAGGGCCCGGCGAGCCTTGGGACGGCACGTTGACGAAAGAGGAGCTTTCGCTGGCGGAACGCTATCGGCTCTGGTGCCAGAGCGCCTACAACTTCTATGGAGACTGTCTCGGGGGCGCGCTGGTGGCAGGCCGCTACCTGGACAGGCAAGGCCGTTACGTCTGGGCGTTGGCGATGAGCAAGAGCCCGGTGCTGGACGAGATGAAGAAGGCGCTGGGCGAGCTGGCGGATTTCCGTGCGCTCATCAGCGCGGCCCTGTGGACGTTGGGTTCCATGCTGTTGATCATGCTCCTCAATCCCGTGGCTCCGGCACTGGTGGCGGTCCTGGGCGTCGGGATGCTCCTGTATGTGGGCTATGACACGCTCCGCAACCTCGTGACGGGCTGGGTTGAGTTGACGGAGGCGGCGAAGGTCGCAACCACCTTCGAGGAGATCCGCGAGGCGGGCGAGCGCTTCGGGAAGGTCATCGGGCGAGAGGCAGCGCGCGCGTTCGCCATGCTGCTGATTGCGGCCATCGGCTCGACGGCGCAGCTGTTCGCGGCGAAGGTGCCAACGCTGCCTGGCTCGGCTCAGGTAGCCATACAGGCCGAGGGGCAAGCAGGAATCTCTCTGCCCACGCTGGGGGCGGTGGAGGAGATCGCGGTCAGTGCCGAGGGCGTCAGCATCACGCTGCCCGCAAACGCGGTGGCCATGGCGATGCGGCCTAGTAGCGGCAAGAGCCCCTGCATCGAGACGCACCACATCGCCACCATCTGCAATGAGAAGGACACCAAGCGCGGTGGCCCGTGGACGCCGAGGTTCCAGGAAATCTTCGCCAAGGCGGGAATGTCGATGGAGGACCCGGCGAACAAGATGCCTCTGCCAGGGCATTACGGACCACACCCAGAGCGGTATCACCAGATCGTCATGGACGCGCTCAGTGAGGCAACGGCGACCTGTCGCAGCGTCGTCGAGTGCCGCGCGGCCCTGACCGACGAACTCCGAAGACTGGCCAAGCAGATCGCCACCCCGGGAACAAAACTGAACCAACTCGTCACCCGCTAGCAACCGCGCTAAGTGGAGTCCATGTCCCACCGTTTCTTCAGACTCTCCGACGATGTGAACGTCCCGCACCGCTGGCATCTGGCGATGCCCAGGGACCGTCAGGGCGTCAAAGTGGATGACGGGCAGTTCAGGCTTGGGCTTCCCGTCTCCACCACGGGCCGTTTGAGAATCCCCGTCGAGGTTGCGGGCAAGCCGCTGGACTACACGGAGGCCGGCATCATGATCCCGGTGGTCCATGTCCGGGTCGCGTCCATGTTCTCGGAACTGGCCCCGGATGATGCGCAACTCATCCCCGTGGACGTGGAGGGCCACTCGGATCAGTACCTCATCCTCGTGGCCACACGCCTCATCGACTGCATCGACGAAAATGCTTCCCAGTTCGATCGGTGGACGCCCGAGGAGGGAGTGCTTCACAGGATCAGGCGGTATTCCATCATGTACGAACTGCACATCGACAAGGCCAAGGTGGGAAGCGCCAAAGTGTTGCGGTGCGAGGGATGGACCGGCCCGCTGATCGTCTCCGGGGAAATCAAGGACGCATTGGATCGCATGGGCGCCACCGGCACGAGGCTTGAGGAGGTCTAAGCCCTCGGTCATCGTTGTTGCACACCTCGAAGTGAGGGCTGCCGGTGGCCCTCTACTGCGCCCTCGACGGGGAGACCCGCCGGGCGGGATGCGGCAGCAGCAGGTGATCAACATCTATGTCCGGGGGCTTAGTCCGGGCTCACCGAGACCCCGGGCCCGTGCTTCTCGAACACATGGGAGTTTTACTCTCGCCTTGCCGAGGGTTCGACTCCCGCCGCCTTGGGTGCCGGACCCTCGGTGGCACTGTCTGAGTTGCTGAGCGTCACCGTGATGGGGCTGCTGGTGCCCACATTGCCCGCCGCGTCGTAGGCCTTGGCGGTCAAGGTGTAACCCGTGTTGGGCAGAGCACTCGTGTCCCAGGGGATGCTGAAGGGGGCCGTCGTGTCGCTGCCCAGCCGCGTGGTGCCAGAGAAGAACTCTACCCTGGTCACAGCCCGGTCGTCGGTGGCGCTGGCCTCCAGCGTGAGCACGCCCTGTACCATCGCCCCGTTGGAGGGTGAGGTGATGGACACCACTGGGGCCGCGATGTCGTTGTTGACGATGACGGTAACGGGGCTGCTGCTGCCCACGTTATAGGCCCGGTCATAGGCCTTGGCCGTCAAGGTGTGGCTGCCATTGCCCACCAGGCGCGGGTTCCAGCTCGCGCTGTAGGGTGAAGAGGTGTCGGTCACCTTCAGGATGCCGTCCACGTAGAACTCCACCTTGGTGAGCACCCAGTTGTCGGTGGCCGAAGCCCGGAGGGTGATGGTGCCCTCCACCGACGCTCCTTCCGCCGGAGAGGTCAAGGAGACGGTGGGCGGGGTGTAGTCGTTGTCCACCACCACGTTCACGGGCTCGGAGAAGGAAGAGAGTCCACTGGAGTCCCAGGCCCGCGCCCGCAGGGTGAGGGGGCCGTTGGGCACGCTTCGGGTGTCCCAGAGGATGGTGAAGAACGGCTCGGGGGAGCTCCCCACCTGGGTATCCCCCGCGAAGAGATCCACCCGGGTCACCAGGAAGTCGTCATGGAGCGTGAAGGAGGGGTAGAAGGTCTCATACACCCTCATGCCCTCGAACATTCCGGAGAATGCCACGGTCGGCGGCTGGGTGTCCGTCTCGGTGCCGACGGCGAAGACGAGGTCGTCGTGGTCATGGAGGCTGCTGGGCGCGCAAGGGTTGGGGCTGCCCCCCATGCGGTAGACGCCGCGCAACACCTGGAGGTTGCCCGGGGGAAGGATGAAGTTCCTGCCCAAGACGTTGGTGCCTCTGCGGTTCGGGCTGAAGGTGCCCAGCAGCGTCCAGTTGGGGTTGTTGGCGTCTGGAGCGTGGTAGAGGTCCAGCTTCTCGCTAGCGTAGCTGGCGCTGGCCGAGACAGTGGCCTCGACGCGCACCTGCTTGCCGCCAGCCAGGAGCGTGCCCCCCGTGGTGGCCACCTTCAGGCGTTGCAATGAGGGGCCGGAGAGCGCGCTGCCAGAGGAGCCGTCCGCACAGGCGCCTTGCAGGGTATTGGGCGCATGGAGCTCGGGGCCGAGGGAGCCACGACCGGCCACCAGTCCCGCCGTGTCACACTGGCGGTCCACGGCGGCGCAGACAGGGGTGCCCAGCGCCACATCGAAGGTGGCATTGCCGGGGTTGGCGAGCGTCACGGGAACACCCGCGCTGAAGGCCAGCTGACAGCCCATGCCATAGGCCTTCGCGGTCAGGACACTCGAGCCATTGCCGGCCCCCGTGCTGTCCCAGGCCACCTCGAACGGGGGGTACGCATCCGTGCCGATGAGGCGCCCGTCCACGAAGAACTCCACCCGCTTGATGCCAGTGTCGTCCGTGGCCTCGGCCCGAAGTGTCACGGTGCCGATGAGAGTGCCCCCTGCCACCGGTGCCGTGAGCGCGACCTGGGGTGGCGTCGTATCCCCTGGCACCGGGCAGCCGCTGAAGAGCAGCCTGTTGGGCGAGAGGGAGCCTGGGCCCGTTACCTTGCCCTTCGTGGCGCGTTCGATCAGCTCATCCGTGACCCGCTCCGGCGTCGCGGTGGGGTCCTTCTCCAGGTAGAGGGCTGCAGCTCCAGCCACGTGCGGGGCGGCCATGGAGGTGCCGCTCAGGATCTGGCTGGCGGTGTCACTGGTGTACCAGGCCGAGGTGATGTCCGAGCCCGGCGCGAAGAGATCCAGGCATAAGCCGTAGTTGGAGAAGCTGGAGCGCGCGTCGGTCCGGGTGGTGGCCCCCACGGTGATGGCCAGCGGCGTGCGTGCTGGCGAGGCGTAGCATGCGTCCGCGGTGTTGTTGCCGGCGGAGAGGGTATACACCACCCCGGCTTGGACGGAGGCGGTCACGGCATCGTCCAACGACTGCGTGATGATGTCGATGCCGAGGCTCATGTTGGCCACTGCCGGCTTCATGTGGTGGGCGGTCACCCAGTCCACGCCCGCGATGATGACCGACGCGGGAGCAGCTCCATCGCAGCCCAGCACTCGCACGGCGTGCAACTTCACCTCCTTGGCCACGCCCCACGTAGCGCCTCCCACCGTGCCGGCCACGTGCGTGCCGTGGCCGTGGCAGTCGTTGGTGCCATTGCCATCCTGGACGGCGTCGAACCCCGAGAACGCACGGCCCCCGAACTCGGCGTGGGTGATGCGAATGCCCGTGTCGAGGATGTAGGCATTCACTCCCTTGCCGGTGGCCTCATAGGTGTAGAGGGTGTTCAGCGGCAGGTCGCGCTGGTCGATGCGGTCCACGCCCCAGGTGGCACTGCCCTGGGTGGCGCTCAGCCGGACCTCGACATCCTCCTCGACGTAGCGCACGCGAGGATCCGCGGAGAGTGCGTGGGCGGCCGCCTCGGGCATGGAGACGGCGAACCCCCTAAGGGCATGGTGGAAGACGTGCTTCACGCTGGCTCTGTGCGCCTGGGCCATCTCTCCGGCGAGCGTGTCGACGAGGCCCCTGGGGGCAGCGGTGTCTTCCAACACGACGATGTAGCGCCCCGGCAGGGCGTTGGGCGTCTTGATGAGCTTGCCCACCCGCGGCTTCGGGTTCGCTGATGCCGTGACAGCGAGTTCCTGGGGCTCCTCCTCTCGTAGCCCCTCACACGCGGTGAGGGACAAAAGGGTTCCAACCAGGAAGATCGTGGCTCTCCGCATTGCGAACTCCTTGCAGTCCGGGCGTGACGTCCCGCCGCCACCCGGACGGAGAGCCTTCCAGATTATTCAAGGAGTTCTATTTTCTCGCTTCCCGCTTGAGACCGCCGCTCAGGCCGGCTTGTCGAGGATCAGCCCGAAGTGGGTGTAGCAGCTCGGGCTGAGCTCCAGCACGTTGCTGAAATGCACCACCTTGGGCGAGAGCCCCGCCGCCAGCGCCGGAGAGAACACCCTCTCGCGCAGGGTGTCGGCGCTGTAGAACCGCCCATGCCTCTCGCCCCAGCGCGGGAAGAGGTGAACCCGGGAGCCCGCATCCGGGCGGATGTCGTAGCCCCAGGCGGGGTCACACATGGTGAAGGCGTACTGGCCCAGGTACAGGGGGACGATGCACACCCGGCCTCCGGGCCGCAGCACGCGTCCGACCTCCCGGATGAAGCCGGTGTCCGCCTCCCCCTCGAAGTGCTCGAAGGAGCAGTGGAGCGTCATCGCATCCACCGAGCGGTCCTCCAGCGGCAGCGCGGCGGCCGAGCCTCCAATTCGGTCCCCGTGGACCCCCGGCTCGAAGATGAGGTCCTGCCGGTAGCGGTGCCGCGCGCGTGCCAGCAGGCGGAGCAGCTCGAAGTAGGGGCTGTCCTGCGTGGAGGCGATGTCGACGAAGACGGACTCTTCCCGCGACAGCAGGTGCTGGAGCTGCTTCCAGGTGAAGTAGTACTGGGGAACCTTCTCCCAGATGGGCTGCTGCTGGCAGCACTGGCGGATCCGCTCGCTGCGGCTCGAGAGGTCCTCCCAGAAGCGGCGCACGTCCTCGAGCTCGAACCGCGCGTCCTCGACGGGGATGTTGGCCCGACGCACCGGCTCGGGGTCCGTGAGCTTGGGACCGGGCCCGTACTGCCCGAAGCCCGTCACGCTCAGCAACTTCGAGAGCGGCTCGGAGATCTTGTACGAGGCGCGATGCCGTACGCTCTTCTTCAGACGGGTGAGCAGTTCCATAGAGGGATTGCCCATTCTCGTTCCCTGGCCATGGAGGGGTCAACAACCCCCTGTCCCCTCGGCCTTGCGGTTGGCGCCCTCCTTCCACTCCAAGCATTCATCCTCAGTGATGCAGCTCCGGCTGCCGTGCTCCCAACGTGGGCTCCCAGGAGGACCCCGCCCGCCGAAGCTCGAACCAGAAGGTGCTTCCCTGTCCACGCTCGGACGTGACGCCGACTCGACCGCCGTGCCCTTCGGCCAGCTTCTTCACTGTCGCCAGGCCCAATCCGAGCCCCTCGGCACTGACGCCTTGTCCACGGAAGTAGGGCTCGAACAAGGAGGCCAGATTCGCCGAGGCGATCCCCGGTCCCGTATCGCTCACCTCCGTTCGAATGAAGTTCCCCTCCTCCTTCACTCGAACGGTGACACGCCGCATCTCCGCATCTCCCATGTACTTGATGGCGTTGCGGACCAGATTGCCCAGCAGGCTCAGGTAGACCCCCGTGCTGCACGAGACGAGCACCGGAGGCACAGGCTCACACTGAAGGCTGATGCCAACCTGCTCCGCTTCGCCCGCGAAGCCACCCAGCATATCCGCGATGACCGCCCGGGGCTCGGTCCGAGCGCCCGGGTCCGGCCGGGCTCCGGAGCGAGCGAAGTCCAGGAGCGCGCCCGTAATCGCATCCGCTCGCGAGAGACTCCGGATGATCCGGGTGACGGACTCACGCGCCGGCGCCTCCGTGCTCTTTCGCATCGCAAGCTCGGCCGCCATGCGGGCCGCGGAGAGTGGGTTCCGGATGTCGTGGGCGACACGGCCCGCGAACTGCTCCAGCTCCGCGGCCCGCTCCTCGAGGAACTTCGAGTGTGCGTCGAAGAGCGCGCGACGCGTCCGTGCCTCGCGATGGAGCAACCACGCCACGACCACGGCCAGGAGGCCGCAGACCGCGTTGAGGCCATTGGCGAGCCACATGTTGTCGCGGCGAGTTTCACGAATGCTCGCCGCCAGCTCGCGGCCGCGGACGGCGTTGTATTCGATGCCGCGAGTGACATCCTCGAGGATGTGCCGGCCCGCCGGTTCAACCTCCTGCACGAACAGCGAACTCGCCTCAGCGCTCGCGTTGGACTCCACGGCCGCGCGCGCATGTTTGACGGCATTGTCGAAGCGCAGCCAGGACTCATGCACGTCCATTCGCACCGCCTGCTCGCCCGCGAAGGAGGAAAGGGTCAAGTATGCGTTGGCGCCCTCCTTCACCCGAGCCAAGGCAGCCTCCAGGGAAGCGCCCAGCTCGGGACGGCGCGAGGGCTCATGAATGAACCGCGAGAGCAGCAGCTCGGCCTCCAGAACGGACCTGCGCACGAGCGTCAGGTGCTCGATGCTCGGGGCCGAGTTGTAGATGATGTCCTCGGAGAGCGTCCCGACCGCCGCGGAAGAGCGCTGAACGATGAGGTTCGTCACGAGGAAGCTCCCCACGACGGCAACGAAGGCGAGGGAGAGCATTCTCCCGGACACAGGGGTTCCTGGTGGCAGTGGAGAGGACATCCTCATTCCATGCGTGTTACCTCCGCATGAGTCAAGCCCATGTCGCGGGGCCGCCCCCTGCCCCCAGGGCTCTCCTCACGTCGGGCTGCGCACATTCCCGGCCGGGGCTGCCGGGATGATGGGGGACGTGCTCGGTGTTGAGCCGATAGAGCCATGTGTACCTTCCCCATCGCCACATCTCTGAGTCGCAGTGGGCTCTCGGGAGCCGGGCGACAGGTGCGTACCGAGGTCGTGGCCTTTCTTGGAAACCGCGCTCACTGCTGAGCAGTGGCGCATCCGCCCGTTTCCACAATCCCCTCGCCAGAAAGGAGCTCGTCCATGTGGGCTCTGTCCACGCTCGCTTTGTTCACGGCCTCCCTGCTCGGGCTGGCGCGTTGGCTCTACACACGCATCGACTCCTTCGTGGTTCGACGACAGGGCGCGCGCCGGCTCCACTTCGAGGAGGCGCCACGGTTGCACACACTGGTGGCACACCTCAGCATCGCCGCGAGGATTCCCTCTCCCCGCCTCTACGTGGTGCGGCGCTCGCAGCCCAATGCCTTCTCCCTCGGCATGGGTCCCCACTCCGCCCGCATCATCCTGACGAGCGCCGCGCTCGACGGGCTCGATGAGGCAGAGCTCCGCGCCATGGTCGCGCACGAACTCGCGCATATCGCGCGGGGCCACACGCGCCGAGCCACGCTCGTTGCCACGCTCGCCGTGCTGACGCGAGGCGCGCTCCGCTCTCACGAGGGACGCGTGTGGCTCCATCGGATGGGGACTCCGCCCGAGCGGGACTTCGCCGCGGACAGGGCCGCTGCCCGACTGCTGGGAGAAGCCCGGGGCCTCGCGACCTTGCTGACACGGTTGAAGGAGCGTGCCAGCGGGAGCGCTCCGTTCTCTGACGCCGAGGCGGGCACCCCCTTCACGGCCCCCAGGCTCGAAGGGCGCTCCCTCGACGCGCGCATCCATCGCCTCCAGCGGATGGCTGCCGAGGAAGAGGCGCGAGGGACCCAGGCCTCCCTTCGTCGCTCGGTTCACCGTCGCTCCCGGTTCTACCCACGCCCCGGAGCGACACGGCGGCCCCGAAGCGTTGTTCCGAGCCAGGCGCACGCTCGCCTCGCTCATCCCTGAGTCCCGCGGTTCGACTCAGTACTTCCACTTCTCACTTCCCCACCGTGCAGCCATGACCATTACCCTCGCGCTGGGCGTGGTGCTCATCGCCATCGTCCTCCTCTCCATCGATCGCATCCCCATCGAGGTGAGCTCCCTCGCCATCGTCGTGCTGCTGGTGCTGAGCGGCCTCTTGACGCCGAAGGAGGCCCTCTCCGGGTTTTCGAGCGAGACGGCCATCTTCATCTTCGCGCTCCTGGCGCTGACGCAGGGGCTCAGCACGACCGGGGTGATGCAGCTCGTGGGCCGGCGGTTGCTCTTCCTCGCGCGGTTCAGCCCACAGGCCTTCGTCGTCATGCTGCTGGTGGCCGTCTGCGCATTCTCCTCCGTCGCCTCGAACACGGCGGTGACGGCGGCGTTCCTCCCTGTCGCGACGGCCGCGTCCGCGCAGACGAAGGTGGCCTCGCGCAGGCTGTTGATGCCCCTGGCGTTCACTTCCATGCTGGGGGGCACCATCTTCCTGTTCGGCACGTCCACCAACCTCGTCGTCAGCGCGGCGATGGAGCAACGCGGACTCGAGCCCATTGGCTTCGCCGAGCTCGCGCCGGTGGGGCTCCCCCTCGCGGCAGCCGGAGTCCTCGTGACGCTGCTCCTCGTGCGGTGGCTTCTCCCAGCGCGCAAGGCGGACCGGGACATGGGGGCGGTGCTCCAACGTGAATACGTGACCGAGGCGGCGCTCACCCCCGGCTCCCGGCTCGCGGGGCGAGCGCTGCGCTACATCACCGAGGGGCTGGGAGTCCCCGTGCGGGGAATCGTACGCGATGGGGCCATGCTGCCTCCCGACCCTCGGGAGGTCCTCGGGGCCCAGGAGCACCTCATCATCGCGGGCAGCCTGGCGGACATCCTGCGCGTGAAGGATCTGCGCAGCATCGGTCTCAGGGCTGACTTTCGGATTCCCGAGGGCCACCGCCAGGCGCATACCCTCGTCGAGGTGTCCGTGCCGCCCACGTCGGCCCTGGCCGGCAGGTCCTTGCGCGACATTCGCTTCGCGGAGCGCTACGGGCTCGTGGCGTTGGCCATCCACCGCCACCCCACGCTCCAGAACGTCGACCAACATCTGAACCTGATGGGGAGCCTGGCCGGCGGGGAGGCCCTGAAGAACCTCTCCCTGTCGGTGGGCGACATGCTGCTGCTCGGCGGGCCCGAGAGGCGTGTCCGTGAGCTCGCACGGGACGAGGAGCTGACGGTGCTCGGCAGTGTCGAGTATCAGCGGCCGCGCTACCGGCGCGCCGTGCTGGCCGTGGTCATCTTCGCCAGCACCGTCATCATCGCGGGGCTGCGAATCACCTCACCCGCCATCGCGGGGCTGGCGGGAATGGTGGCCATGGTGGCGACGGGCTGCGTCGATGCTCGTACGGCGTTCCGCGTGGATTGGCGGGTCGTCATCATGATCGGCGCGCTGCTGGCCCTGGGGCTGGCGGTGGAACAGAGCGGCGCGGGAGAGTTCCTTGCGCGGGGAGTCATCCCCCTGGTGGGCATCATCGGGCCACGCGGGGTGCTCTGCGTACTCATGATCGTCACCGTCCTGCTCTCCGTGCCCATGAGCAATCAGGCCGCTGCGTTGATCATGCTGCCGGTCGGAATCCATGCCGCGATGGACATGGGGCTCGATCCCCGGGCGTTCGCCATGGGAACGTGCCTTGCCGCATCGTGCTCGTTCCTCACACCCCTGGAGCCGTCCGCCGCATTGGTGTACGGCCCCGGGCGCTACCGCTTCCTGGACTTCCTCCGCGTGGGGACACCCCTCACTGTGTTGATGATCGTGCTGCTGACGTTCGCCGTGCCCCTGGCATGGCCGCTCACGCGGCACGGATAAGGAGCCAAAAATGTTTCGTTCGCTGCTCATCCCCATCGATCTCTCCACCGCCTCGAGCAAGGTCATCGGGCGAGCCGCGCTGCTTCCCCTGGCGGAGGGCGCGCACCTCACGCTGCTTCACGTAGTCCCTCAGGGACTGCCGCGAGCAGCGCGGCTGAGCGCAGAGGGCGATGCGCAAAAGGCACTCGCCGCGGCGGCGAAGCGCGTTGCCCACCTGGTACCCAAGGGCGTTGTCGTCAAGCAGCTCGTGAAGGTGGGCTCGGCCGCGGCTCAGATCGCCAGGCAGGCCCACGCGGTCAGGGCTGACTTGATCGTGATGGGCCGAGGGGGAGGCCGCGCGCTGCGCGAACTCTTCCTCGGCTCGACGGCCGAACGCGTCATCCGGAAGGGACAGCTTCCGGTCCTGGTGGTTCGCCAGCCAGCGCGCGCGCCCTATCACCGGCCACTGCTCGCACTGGATACGGACCCGGTGGCCCATGATGTTCTCGCCCTGGCGCTTCGCGCGCTTGCGCCTTCAGCTCGTCAGATCGACCTCGTCCACGCCTACGACTTGCCCCACCAGGGGCTGATCTATCCGAGCCTCTCTCCGAACCAGGGCCAGGGGTACCGGAACCACTATCGGCAGAAGGCCCTGCACGATGTGGCACAGCTCGTCGCCACCGCGTTGGCGGAGCTCAAGCCCTCCCCGGACGACGTGCCTTCCTTCAAGACCCACGTGCGATACGGCTCACCGAGAACCCTCATCCCGGAGACCGTCGCCGCGCTCCGAACGGACCTCCTGGTGCTCGGAACGCATGGCTACGAGGGAGTCGCGCACGCGCTCCTCGGGACTGTCGCCGGAGACGTCCTCCGGGAAGTTCCATGTGACGTCATGGTGGTGCCGCCCAGCGCCTCCACGGCCCGGAAGAAATGAAGCTGGGGCGAGCGCGGTGCTCGCCCCTCATCCGCGTTGACGCACGTAGTGGAGCCCCACCACACCGCTCGGATACGGCTTCGCGGACTTCAGGCTGAACGTCGCATGCACGCCGTCCGGCATCACGCGTTTCCCGCCGCCCAGGGTCAGGGGATAGAGGAGCAGGTGCAGCTCGTCCACCAGATCGTGGGCGAGCAACGCGTGTACGAGCTGACTGCTGCCGTCGGTCAAGATGTCGCGGCCAGGCTGGGCCTTCAGCCCTCGCACGAACTCCATCGGGTTCTCACGGATGATGGTCGTGTCCCGCCAGATCGGCTTCTCGAGCGTCCGCGAGACGACGTATTTCTTCGGAGCGTTCATCATGTCGCCGAAGGGATCTCCCGGGGGCATCGGCTCGAAGGCTTCGGCGTGCGTCACGTACGTGCGTCGGCCCAGGAGCAGCGCGTCCATGTTCTGCATGAGCTCCTGGAAGGTCTTGCCGATGTCGTCGTGCCAGTAGGGCATCGTCCATCCGCCGTGCTCGAATCCTCCGTCACGATCTTCGTCCTTGCCGCCCGGCGCCTGCATGACGCCGTCCAACGACACGAACTCGGACACAATGAGTCTTCTCATCGAGATCCCTCCTGGCGCTCTGCGTCGGGACGACGCGGCGGCCGGCACCATACCGTGCGTGCCGGAGACGGACCTTGCCGAACCTCGCGGTGAAGACCTCCAGTGTGCAGTTCCCGTGCGGCAGGTGCGCCCTCACTTCGGCTGTGCGCTCCCGGGTGGGGGGACGAAACGATAGATGGCGCTCTCGATATCGGACGACAGGTAGAGGGTCCCCGAGCCGCCTACTGCGACGCCCGTGGGGACGTACCCTGGCGGCAGGCCCTCGCTCTCGGGCAGGCCGATGCGCAGGCCCTTCGCGATGACGGTGGAGCGTCCCGTGGCCGGGTCGATGCGCACCAACTGCTTGCGGCCCACCTCGGCGACGATCAATCCGCCGTCGGGATGCCGGGCGATGCCCTCCGGTGCCTTCAGACCCTTGGCCACCGGGCGCCGGGCGCCATCCGACAGGCGCACCCGCGTCACCTGCCCCGAGCCCACCTCCGTGACGTACACGCCTGGCTCCTTCGCCTCCGTGTCGGCCACGAGTCCCACCGGCCCCTTCAGTCCCTCGGTCAGCACCGTCGTCCCTGCGGGCTCGGCGGTATCCACCCGGACGAGCCGGCCCGTGGTGGCCTCGGCGAGCAGCAGCGTGCCATCGGCGAGTTCGAGCACGCCCTGCACGCCATTCGTGTTGGGGATCGTCCGCAACACCTCTCCGGAGGTTCGATCCAGGACCTGCACGCTCCCCAGGTAGGCACTGCTCAGCACCACATGCGTGGCGCCCAGGCTCACGTTCATCGGGAAGGTCATCCGGGAGGAGAGGACTCGAGTCGTCTGGGCGATCTTCCCATCACGCCCTCCCACGCGGCGAAGGGCATACACATCCGCCACATACAGGCTCTCGCTCGGATCATCCGGCGCGACGGCGAGTCCGGAAGGCACGCTCAGGCGCGCCTCGACAACGGGCCGGATGGAGCCATCCGCGGGAGTGACCACACGGATGTCGTTGTCCACCATGTTGGACACATACACCTGGTCATCGGGCCCCACCGTAAGGTTGTCGAGTCCGGTGGGAAGCTTGGCGACGACCTCCTTGGCTCCCGTGGCCACCCGGACGCGGACCAGCTCGCCCCGCACCGAGTCCGCCACGTAGAGATTCTCGCGGCTCGCGTCGAAGTTGACGGCGACCGGCATCCCGAAGCCCTCCGCCACGACCTCGGTGGTCCCCGTATCCACGTCCATGCGGACAATCTGCCCCTTGAGCAGGAGCGGCCCGTACAACCGATCGTCCGTGCCGAACTCGAAGCCGTTGAGGAACCCGAGCCCGGTGCGGAGCTGGCGAGGTGGCTTGCGCCCGTTCGGATCCATTTCCCACAGCGCATCGCCCCGGCCGAGCTGGGTGAAGTAGAGCCTGCCGTCGCGGCGGAAGGCCAGCGAGTTGAGGCCCGGCAGATCCTTGGCGAGGACGCGCGTCTTTCCATCCGGAGTGCGCCGCATCAACCGGCCGGAGAAGTAACCGGTCCAGTAGATGGAGCCATCCGGGCCCAGGGCCACATCATCCGCGCCGCCCAGCGGAGGCCCCACCAGGGTGCTCACTGCACCGGTGCTCAAGTCGATGGAGTGGACCGACTGGCCGAGCAGATTGCTGGCCAACAGGTGCCCCTTGCCATCGAGGGCCAGCCCATGGACACCCTGGAAGGGAGAGCCGGCCACCACCACCTCCTGTCGGTAAGCAGGAGGAGGAGCGGAGAGGGCTTGGCCGCCCACCATCAGCATCCCGGCCGCCAAAGCCTTGGAGAGCAGTCGCGTCATCATGGGTTGGAAGCCTCTCCGCCACGGGTGAGCTCCAGGCCCGAGAGCTCGTCGGTGTTGCGCCATCTCCGCAGGACGTCGATGAACGCGAGCGTGTCGCCTCCGAAAGAGGCGTAGCGAATCGCGCTCGGGGGTGGCCGGACGCCCTCGTTGTTGAGGTAGCCGGGTGTGCAGTCGACACCGCCGAAGGAGATGCCCTTGTGGAGGCGGCTGACAATCTCCGCCCACCACTGCTCCTGCGCCTGCTCCGACGGTTCGATCGCCTCGACGCCCCGCTTCAAGCACCGCTCGATGATGTAAGCGGCGTGCCGCGCCTGCTCACCGAGGATGTGAACGAAGTTGATCGCCCACCCGCTCTGCGTCGGGCTGAACATCAAGAGGTTCGGATAACCGCGGCTGTGCATGCCGTGGAGCGTCGCCGGGCCATTGGCCCAGCTGTCACGCAGGGCCTTGCCGCCGCGCCCGCGAATGTCGAAGCCCAGGCGACGGGTGTACTCGCTCGCGACCTCGAAGCCCGAGGCATAGACCAGGCAGTCGACCTCGTACTCCTGGCCCTTCACCACCACGCTCGTAGGCGTGATGCGCTCCACACCCTTGCCATCGGTATCCACGAGTTGGACGTTGGGGCGGTTGAACGTCTCCAGGTACTCGTCGTGGAAGCAGGGCCGCTTGCACATCTGGTTGTAGTAGGGCTTGAGCGCCTCGGCCGTCACCGGATCCTTGACGATGGCCGCCACCCGCGCGCGGATCTCCTCCATCTTGCGGAAGTCGGCCAGCTGGCGGAGCTCGGCCGCCTCCTCGGGGGTCTTCGCCAGGCGGCTCGCGACATCATCGAAGATATAGGTCCAACCGTCCCCCACCAGGTCGACGTCCTGCTCGCGACCGGAGACGAGCGCGGTGAAGTTGCGGATGCGCTCCTCCTGCCAGCCGGGCCCGAGCGTCTTCACCCAGGCCTCGTCCGTGGGACGGTTGTTCCGCACACCGACGCCCGAGGGCGTGCGCTGGAAGACGTACAACTGCCTGGCCGAAGCCCCGAGGTGGGGGATCGCCTGAACCGCCGTCGCGCCCGTGCCGATGATGCCCACGCGCTTGTCGGCCAGCCGGCTCATCCCGCCCTTGGGACCGCCGCCGGTATAGGCGTAGTCCCACCGGCTCGTGTGGAAGCTGTGGCCCTTGAAGGTCTCGATCCCCGGGATGCCGGGCAGCTTCGCCTTGTGCATCACGCCGCCAGCGATGACCACGAACCGCGCCGCGAGCCGGTCTCCTCGGTGGGTGGTGATGTTCCAGCGCCGGGCGGCCTCGTCCCAATCCAGCTGCTCGACCTGGGTCTGGAACAGCGCCGCCTTGTAGAGGTCGAACTGCCGGCCGATCCGCTGGCAGTGGGCGAAGATCTCCGGCGCCTTGGCGTACTTCTCCGTGGGCATGTAGCCGGTCTCTTCGAGCAGCGGCATGTAGATATAGGACTCCACGTCGCAGGCGGCGCCCGGATAGCGGTTCCAGTACCAGGTGCCGCCGAAGTCGCCCGCCTTGTCCACGATGCGGAAGGACTCCACTCCCGCCTGGCGCAGCCGCACCGCCGTCAACATGCCGCCAAAGCCACCGCCGACGATCAGCACGTCGATCTTCTCCGTCAGTGCCGGGCGGGTGAAGCCGGGCTCGACGTAGGGGTCCTTGTCGAAGTCCTCGTAGATGCCGCTGAAGTCGCGGTACTGGGCGTTGCCGTCAGCTCGGAGCCGCTTCTCGCGCTCGAGCCGGTACTTCTCCTTCAACGCTTCCGGAGAGAAAGAGCCCTCATCCTTCTTCGACGCAGTCATCCGCACACATCCTTTCGAGCCGACAGTCGCCGCGTATGTACACGGCTGTGTACATCGCTGGACTTAGCCCAATCCCTGTCGTAAGTAAACGACCGTGTACATGCCTGATCCGACCGAACCCAAGCGAGAGACGCGCCAGCGCGATGCCGAGCGCACGCGCGCCGCGATCCTCACCGCCGCGCGAACGCTGTTCTCCACCCGGGGCTTCGCCCAGACCGGCGTGCGCGAGGTGGCGGAGCTCGCCGGGGTGAACTCCGCGCTCGTCGGCCGCTACTTCGGCTCGAAGATGGGGCTGTTCCGGGCGACCTTGGAGGTGATCGACATCACCCCGTTGCTCCATGGAGACCGGCGCCGCTTCGGCGTGGACGTCGTGGGAATCTTCTTCGACTCGCCGGACGCACCGGGCCCGCTGGCGATGATGATCCTCTCGGCGGCAGACCCCGAGGCGCACGCGGCGAGCGTCGAGTTCCTCCAGAAGAAGGTCATCACCCCGTTGGCCAGGTGGCTGGGACCTCCGGATGGCGAGGGCCGTGCGGCGCGGCTCAACATGCTGTGGACCGGCTTCCTCACCGGTTGGAAGCTGCTGCCCATCCAATCGCTCTCCGGGGCGCGACTGGCCTCCACCCGCCGCTGGCTGGAGACCACGACCCAGACCATCGTCGACGAAGGCAAGACCTGAGCGCTCCCCTGCCTACCCACCCGGGCAGGCTGCGCGGCGCGCGGGCTCAAGCGTATTGAAGGCCCAGGGACCCTCTCCCGCATGTTCTGGAGCCGGCATCACGGGCTCCCGTGCCCGTAATAGGCGGTGCCACTCTTCCACTCGGAGTCGAGCACCATGCGTAGGTGGACGTTGGGGACCAGCACGGGCCCAACGCCCCCTCCCGAAGGCCACTGGATCGCCGGCGTGCCGGTGGCGACGACGAGGATGTTCGTCTGCTTCGGCATCACCGTCATGTACGTGAACGTGCCGTTCAGGTTCGACCGCACGTCCAGCGGCGGGTTCACCGCGTGGACAGCGAACGGATCGGCGCGCAGGTGATCCGGCTGACCTACGTCCCCGCCTGACACTCCCCGGTTGGAAGCCTGCCGACGCTGGCGCAGGCCTCCTGGCGCGGGAGCTCGGTGGCGCTGAGCTCCCTCCTCGTCGCCAGCGTCACGGCTCAGGCGTTGGCCCTCGTCTCCGCGATCAACGAGGACTTCATGCCTGTCCTGCGCTCGCGCCCAGGGTGACGAGAAGCTCGTCCAGTTGCTGGAACGTCTCGACCAGCGCATCCTGCGCCCCGGTGCCGGCAGCGTCGAGCGCTTCCTTCGAGGGGTAGAGCTCGCTCAGGACCAGCAGCGTCTTGCCCCCTTTTTCCTCGAAGGTCACCGTGGTGACGGACCCATTGTCACCCCCTTCCTCATTGGTCCAGACGAGGCGCGAGTGCGGTGTCACTTCGGTGTAACTCCCGAAGAACGCCATCCCTTGGCCGAACACCAGACGGTACTTACCCCCGGTACGAACATCCATCTCGCAGGAAACCAGGGTCATTCCCATCGACTTCGGCACCCACCACTTCTTGAACAGCTCGGGCTTTGTCCACGCCTCGAACACGATGCGTGCCGGAGCATTGAAAGTTCGCGTGACGACGATCTCACGCTCGGACTTCCGTTCCACAGTCGTGCGGTTCTTCATGGGTGTGGGCTCACTCTCTCTTCTTGCGTCCATCGACCTGCTCCTTCCGTTTCAATTCCTCGACAACCTTGTCCAACTCGTCGAAGCGTGCGTCCCAGAGCTGGCGGTACCTCTCGAGCCATGCCATCTCTTCCTCCAGTCGGCGCGGGCCGATCTTGCAGGTCCGCACGCGCCCGACCTTCTCCGTGCTCACGAGCCCGGCCCGCTCCAGGACACCGACGTGCTTCTTCATGCCCGTGAGGGTCATGTTGAACTTCTCGGCGAGGTCCGTGATCGAGGCCTCCGCACGCCCGAGCTGCTCCAGAACACCGCGTCGGGTGGCGTCGGAGAGCGCGGCGAACGAAGCATCGAGGCCGGCATTTGCATACTGAACCATGTGGTTCAGTGTCTAGCAGGCGGATAGATGGCACGCAAGGGCAGTTCGAGCGCTTGCCGCTTGAACAGCTCGCGGTGGTGCCGTCGGAGCATCAGAAAAATGGGAGGCCGGCTGAAGGTGAGGGCTGGAGCGGAGGGGCCGAGGAGGGCCGCGGACGGGAGCCGCCCGAGCTGTGTGCCAGGCCCATGTAGGGGGCCGAGCACCCCCATCGGGCACACTGCTGCCCAGGCCCCCCTCCCCTCAGGGCGCAGCAAGAGCCTGTGCTCGGCCTGTGGGGTGTCTTGAGCGCCTCAACACCACGCTGCCTTATGTGGCCCTCGCGCAGGGGCTCGCCTCGCACCTGCAGTGGCAAGGCCCAGGGGCTTCACAATCGCGCGCACCCCTCGGGCTCCCTTCACGGCCCGCCAACACCCTTAAGCCTGCCTCCACACCTCACGCAGGCCAACACGTCGAAGTCCAACGTCCTCCTCAGCAACTCGGCAAAAGTCCACTCGCGGCCTCCTCTGCTTCATCCGCTCCCTTCTGGCCCCTGCCTCCTTCCCCGCTCTCGCCTCCTCCTCTCCTGCTTGGGGAGAGGACGCCATCCTCATCGCCGTCGACGGAGACCACCCGCGGCTCATCGGCAGCACCGGCCGCCGGCTCCAAGAGCGGATCGACGACGAGCGCGAGTGGGAGCGCATCCTCCACGAGGCGAAGTTCCCTCTTCATGCCGGTAGCGCCCGCGTGGTGAGCCTGAAGGCTGTGCCCGAAGTCGAATTCCGCTACGCCGTCTTCATCTCCTTCTTCAACCACCACAACAACGCGCTCTACCTCGAGCGGGGGTACGAGAACGCGCTCATTTATTCCTTCAACTGGGGCATCAGGACACTCGCCACGCCGCTCTACCAAGGAGGATGGTGGGGCACGCGGGAGCAGGGGCTGTCGGCGCTCGATCGGGCGTGCATGAGGTACGCCGAGGTGGACGTCACGCTATACGAATCGCCGCAAGCCCGGGCTCCGTAGGGAACAACACACACAGCAAGCGAGGTGACATGGGCAGCCCCGAGTTCTATGCAGCCGAGGCCCGCCGCAAGCTCGTCGTCGGCTTCATCATCTCTCACGCGCACCCCGTCATCCCGGTGAAGGTGATGGCCAGCGGGCCAGCACAATCGGCCACCAGCTGGTCCTCAGGGGCGTGAGGCTTCCCGACGTCGCGCTATAGCGTCTCAGGAAAGTAATGTCCGCGCGGAAGAGCCAGGGTAGCTTGGCAGGATGCGAAGTCGAGGCTCGCCCGAAGAGTTGGAGCATCGGCGCTGGCTGGCCATCCAGCGCTTGGTGG